>LUSA01000072.1:0-6559 GCA_001629235.1 Marine group II euryarchaeote REDSEA-S43_B8
CCCAAAAATTTCTGGCAAATACTGGAGATTGGTAAATAGGCCTTTGAGAGACGGTTGGGTTTGTCTGGATTCTGGAGCCGGAGAGACGGGCAGAGAGAGAGCTTCTCGATTGATTAAGGAGAGAGTAAGAGAGAGTTTGAGGATTAGTTGTGAAGATAGGATTTCCAGGATGGACGATGATTTTGCAGCTAAGTTCGCAGACCCGGTGGAGAGGATTACTGGACTACTTTCTGAGAGAGCCAAGGAGGAGATGCCCATGACGGCAGCAATCAGGGATGACTGGCCTCCGTGCTTTGAATCGGCCGTTTCTGAGTTGAACCAGGGGGTAAATGTGAATCATGTTGGAAGGGTCTTCCTTGCCGCTTTCTCCAGATCGATAGGGCTTCAGCAGGAGCAGACCTGCAACTTTTTTTCTAACGCCCCGGACTATGACGCTGATACTACCTCATACCAAGTGGGTCAGATTTACGAAAGAGAGTATACCCCTCATGGATGCTCTTCTCTCAAAACGAACGCTAGATGCCCCGTGCAAATAGGGGAGGATCCACTCTGTGACCAAGAATGGTTGACTCATCCACTGAAATATATCAGAGCAAAGCAGAGGAGGAGGTACGGCTCGAGCAATGTCGAATCTGACGGAGATGCCAATGACTCAGATAGCGATTCGGCCAATTCCTCATAAGTAGGTGCTTACCAACTCTTACCAAGGGGGGCGTGAGCATAGTACGAACACTGGTTCTCACAATTGACAGAGACAATGATTTGGGAGTGAAATCTGGGATAAGAGGGCCGGTTGTTGGCAGGAAATCCTGCTTAACGGCAGCTCTCAGATTGGGTATCGCGGACCCTGAGGAGTCCGATACTAACGCGATTCTTGGTGCGCTACACCATCATGATAGGCTGGCAGAAGGAGCTGGTGCGAGCGATGAGGTCCAGATCGCTATTCTAACAGGTGACGTGAGGGTCGGACCTAGGAGCGATAGGTCGATAGCTAGCCAGTTGGATGAGGTGATTCAGGATTTCCAACCAGATGCGGCACTCCTTGTTACGGATGGCGCTGATGACGAAGCTTCTCTGCCCATAGTTACCTCGAGGGTGAGAGTGGACACCGTGGAGAAGGTAATAGTCAGGCAGTCGAAAGGAATCGAGGGTACCTACTACTACATCGTGAAGGCCATAGAGGACCCCCGATTCAGGTCTAGACTTCTGGTTCCACTCGCAGTTTTCCTAATCATAATTGGTCTAGGCCTAATTCTACCAAACGGAATAGCTCTCATCGGCTCTCTACCACTACTGATAGGATTGTGGGTTTTGGGCAAGGGACTGGGTCTAGAGGCACAAATGGAGAGGGTAGCCATGGAGATGAGAGACAGCGCTACTGGGGGGCTTTTCTCGTCGTTGCTATGGGGGATGTCAATTGTGAGCTTGTTCCTAGCGGTTGCTACTGTTTGGGCGGGATGGGACGATCCTGTTCCAGATGGGAATTCTCAGTTCGAGCACTTTCTAGGGCTTGTTGATGAGGTTCTACAATGGATTGTGGGTTCCGTATTCTCGTTCTTACTCGCTCTGGGGGTTCTGAGGTGGAAGGAGGGTTCCTTCACAGGAAGGAGCGTTCTACTAATCGGTCTTGGGGTAGTTTTCTACACCTTCGTAGCGGCAACAATCGACGTGGCACTCGTGATTTCGTCTGGGCAGGAATATAGTCCAACATTCAATCAACTAGGGGACGATTGGGGGCTACCAATAATGTCCATGGTAATGTACTACCTTCTGAGAACCATCGTCCAATCATTCTCCGAGGACGATGACTTGGTCCAAGGTAGTCGTTTCTGGGGAGTATGATGGGAAAAGTAACTGCATCCATACTTTGGACTGGTTCGAAGGAAAGAGGGGAGGCGCTACTGGCAGCGATAAGCCCCGACGATCCAGATGATTTCACGGTTGAGTTGTTGGATTTCAGTGACTATGTAGAGTTGAGGATAGGGGTTACCACGGACGGTCTAGGTCGATCGAGATCATCGGTAGATGACATCCTTGCCTGCTTGTCAGCGGCTGAGTCCGGGCTTGACTCTCTAGATTGACCCTATCGAGTACTAGTACTATTCAAGGGGGGGCTTACAGTGCATGATGCGTGGAAGGGCTACCGCATGACCGATCCCACTTGCTATACAATGCAAAGGAGGTTCCCCATCCGACAAAGTTGTTTCAGGATTCGATAAGGAGATGGCTGATTGCTCACTTGTCAGATGACTCTGCAACTGATGGAAATATTGGGAGTATTGTTGAGGCAGTTGTAATGTCGAAAAGGCTTTTCTCTGAGTGGTTTCCCTCCTGTGATTTAATTTGGAATGTCGAAGAAGGACAGGATATCACAGTAGGTAGCCAGATTCTCTCCATCTCCGGGCCATCGGATAGTGTCTTGAGTTGCGAGAGGGTTGTGCTGAACATTCTTGGTAGGCTGTCAGGCATTACCACGAGAACAGCCGAATGGGTTAGCGAGTCAGGAGACGTCTCTATCGCATGCACTAGAAAAACTGCATGGGGGCTGATGGACAAATGGGCCGTACATGTAGGAGGAGGACTAACCCATCGGCTCAGTAGGACAGATGCATTGATGATCAAGGAGAATGATTTGAGCGTAATCGGCTCTAAGGATGACGTTGGATCGGCAATTTCATCCGCAATCTCCTCCATTGATTTCGAGAAAAGTGGGGGATTTGTCGTAATCGAGGTTCAGGACTCTGCGCAGGCGATTTCAGCAGCCGAGTCCTGGTCTGAGAATCAGAAAATCAGAGGAAGGGAGGAAAGAATAGTGATACTGCTAGACAATATGGGACCAGATGAGTGTAGGTCTACAGAAATTCTTCTGAGAGAGTCTGAGTTAAGGGATTGGTGTATTCTCGAGGGATCGGGAGGAGTAACATTGGATGGTTTGCATACCTGGATTGAGAGTTCCATGGTAGATGTGATATCTTCAAGCTCGGTAAACATGGGAGTCCCCTCACTGGATCTCTCAATGCTAATTGGAGGGAGTTGATGGCCAGGATTACCGATAGCCACCCTAGGAAGAAGTCTCTTGAGTCAAGGCAGAAGATAGTGGATGGCAGCTCCATGGGTCTGCTTGCGGACTCGGCAATGATTGCTCATGGAAGAGGAGAGGCTTTCGACTATCTGCTCGGAGAGAGGACCACGGAGTCAGCCAGAGAGGCCATTCGTGAGAGTGCGGCTCGCCTCAGGAATGCTAGAAGACCGGTCATCTCAGTTAACGGAAACACGACAGTCCTAGCAGGCGACGGAGCGATTAGGTTGGCTGCAGTCCTTGGTTGTCCTATTGAGGTGAACCTCTACTACAGAACCCCGAGCAGAGTCAAGGGGCTGATCTCGCTATTGGAAGAGTGGAGGTATAAAGTGTCCCAAGAGGCTGTACCTGACGGGTTCTATGGGGACTGGAAGGAAACGGTCGAGGGAGTGGCGCTCCTAGGAGAGTCTCCTAATTTCAAGATAGAAGGTTTGGAGGGCCCACGTTCAAACTGTACTGTAGAAGGGATAGGAGGGGCTGATACTATCCTTGTCCCTCTTGAGGACGGAGACAGGTGCGAGGCACTGATTAGTCTTGGTAAGGAGGTCCTGGTGGTCGATCTGAACCCTCTTTCAAGAAGTGCCAGGATGGCCACGGTGACGATAGTAGACGAGGTTTCCAGAGCATTCGAAGGTATTCTGTCCTGTCTACTCAATGACTCCGATTACAGGCAGACAGAATGGGACAACCAGAAATCTTTGAAAGAATCCCTGAAGGAGATTGGTGATCATTTCTCAGATTAGGCATATGATCTGTTCAGCTACCTAGCTCTGTGAGAATCCCCGCACATCTGGACGCGATGGCCTCGCCGACCTCCGTGGTTGAGGCCTTGCCTCCCAAGTCGTAAGTCACGGGACCTCCTGAAGACATGTGTTCTGAAATTGCTCTCTCAATGACTTCTGCGCACAATGTCGCTTCCTGATCGTCATTCTTCAAACCAAGAGAGTCGAACATCAATTGTACAGAAGATATTGCCGCGATGGGATTCACTTTATTCTGTCCTGCGTATTTCGGGCTGGACCCGTGAACTGGCTCGAATAACATGTGTTCGTCTCCTATGTTGGCGCTGGCCGCCATACCCATCCCCCCCTGCAATACTGAGGCTAAATCTGTGGCTATATCTCCAAACATGTTCGGAAGAACGACTACATCGAGATCCTCGGGGCTCCTGACTAGCCACATAGTGAATGCATCAATGAACGCCTCGTTGGTTACAATGCTCTGGTATTCAGATGAGACCTCCCTGAAAACATCCCTGAATAGTCTGCATCCCCTAGTGACGTTGCTCTTGTCTACGCATGTTACCTTCTGAACGCTACCAAGTCTGGATTCACGTCTCTTGGCTAGTTCAAATGAGAAACGAATAACTCTCTCGCTACCCTTCCGCGATATCGGCCTAACGTCCCAGCCTACTTCTCCTTCTAGACCCGGGAATCCGTCGATAACAAGTGGTTCGTCCCTTTCCTCCCCTCTGGCTGCCATTCCAGACCTCCTTAGCAGAGCATGGTACAGGCCCTCGGTATTTTCTCTCACCATTACGATGTCTACGAGTTCGTTGTCCCAAACATCGATGAAACTTCCATGCACCTTGTGCTTTACGCCCTTGTAGAGTTTGACCGGTCTAACGTTAGCATACAGATCTAATGCTGACCTCAGTCCTAGAAGTGCCTGCCCTCCGGCAATATCGCCATTTGGGAGAGTGGCGCCCGGCCAACCAACTGCACCGACCACAATGGCATCAGATTCATCCCTGCAGTATTCGAAAGAGCCAGTCGGCCACTCCTCACCAGTATCCAGATAGTGTTGGCCACCACAAGGAATCTCGGTGGTTTCCAATGAAATTGCCCCTGAATCGTGGAAGGTTGAGAGTATCCGCTTGACCTGTTCCATAACCTCTCGACCAGTCCCATCCCCCGGTAGAAGTGCCAATCTGTACGGCGCCATTGTTCGGGGCACAACCTTTTCATTCATCAATCCAACCCCATGGAGAGGTTTCCTCACAGAGCAGATAATTGATAGACGGTCAAGTTGACAACAGGCGCATGGGAACCAACTCGGAAGAGGATAAGGGCGGACCGAAAATCGACATCAGAACACTACCGGAGTCGGTATCCCTTCTTTGGGAGTCAATGCTACGCAAAAATCCAAACTGGGACTTATCTAAGTGGCTAGACGAAAGGGCCAATGAAGAGTTGGAACTATTGGAGTCACATCTAGGCAGGGAGAAGCTCAGGTACGAACAGAGACTCCATAGAATAGAGAATCTTTCCAAACAGATGAGCAGGAGAAGGGAGAGTGCGAGGGCATCTCCATTGAACGATCCAAACCAGCGGAATCTGTTCGACGTGTACGGTCCGTCGGAGGAGGCCCCCGATGCCGAAGGAAAGGAGATCGATGGAGTGCCACTAGTTGACCTCGGATCGCTCTCGACTGATGATGACCTCTTGCTGGCTTACATTAGTCAAAAGATTCTGATCGTAATCGAGGAGGCAAATGAGAAGGGAGAGGGTTTGCATTTTGACAATATAATGCGGTTGATGGAGTCTCCCGGGATAACCTCGGAGGACATCGATGAGTCGATATCTTGGCTTCTTCAGAAGAACGAAATTATTGAGATAGAAAGAGACGTTTTTGTCATTAACGGATGACGATCGTGGTCGTAATCAATACAACCATTCAAAGACGAAGAGCGAATCGCCAGTCTACCTATGACAAGCGAAACTTCTGGTTGGTATGCGAGACTAGATCACGAGTGTCCAGAAAGGACCCAACAGATCGAGATTTGGCTTGATGCATGGCTTGAGGCAACCAAGAAAGTGCTCCCCATAGCAGCTACTCTTCCAAACAACTGGCCAACTCTTCCTGCTGGTCTACTCAGTAACCCCGGAACGGTTCTAGATCACCTGATTGCTAGGTTTGATGCCCAGAGCGATGGGCGTTCCCCGAGGGGAGTTTACGCCCCTCCAGCACGGTTTGTCGATGCAATACTGTACGACGAGTTGCGTCATGGGAGAAGCAAGAAGAAGGAGCCCCCCGCTACACTCTCTTTGGCTGCTCTACCTCCTAGTTTCAGAGGATTTGCAAAGCAGATTAACGAGAACATCGATGAGGATGCGGGCTCAGAAAGCGATAGCCCGGAAATGGATAACAGAACGATGTCAGGAATTCCGATTCCCTTTGCAGACCCTTGTGTGGGGGGCGGTCTCTTCGTCGAGAGAATATTGAGGATACACTCTGAAAGAATTTCGGGAAACACACCTAATGAGAGAAGTGAGGACACTCTTCGACTCTTGGAGGGACTGCAGTTGGTAGATAGTTCCGAGGTGGCAGTGACTTCGGCGAGGAAGAGAATCGTGATTGTTCTTGCCAGGCTAGGGCTTGTAGACCTAGTTGGAGAGGGGGACGAAGGGAAGATCGGTCTCAGTGAGGCAGAGATGATCATCGAGAGTAACGTGCGTTGTGTCGATCCTCTACTTGGCG
>LUSA01000072.1:6577-15433 GCA_001629235.1 Marine group II euryarchaeote REDSEA-S43_B8
CGCTTAGAAAGAGGCTTTCTGGCCAGCTAAGGGAGTTCCAGGAATCAGATGGAAGAACCAGATTTTCAGCAATCAAAGGGAATGTGAACCTATACAGACTTTACATCGAAAGATCAATGCAGTTGTGTCAGAAAGGAGGTAGGGTAAGACTAGTAGTGCCCAGTTCGGTTCTGAGAGAGAAAAGCAGCCTACCGCTCAGGAAGCTGCTAGTTGAGTCAAACCAGTGGGATTCAGTTTGGTCATTTCCAGAAGACCACAAGCTGCTCTTTGGGGGTTCACAAGGAGTATCTGTAATCGGTGTAACCGTTGGAGAGGAAACCGATGTTCTAACCAGCTTCGGACCTCTGCAGACCGATGACCTCTCGTCAGGCAAGGGGCTTGTTTCCGATGCTCCATTCTTTGAGTTGGAAAGAGGGCCATGGTCCTCATGGACGGATGCATCATGGGCCGTTCCAAAGATGCCCAGATCGCCGATTGAAAGGACAAGGACCTTGTCAGCAATAGGAAAACTGGCCGATAAGCCCCGTCTGGTCGAAGACGGAACGGGTCTGAATCCGAGTACTAGAGTCATCAAAGTCAGAGTAGGGGAGGTTGAGAGATCTTCCTGGGAGGACGAAATATGCGAATGGAGAGAGGGTCTTCTTCCATTCGTAAGGGCGTCTCACATCCACTTCGAGGATGGTAGAGGGGTGATTAGACACCCCGCTTTCGATACCAGTAATGTAGGCGAACTAGAGGCTAATAGTTCTGGATGGTCAGGACCCAAGAATATGGCCGTCCAGTCTAGAATCGCGTGTCAGGCGGTGGTGAATACTAACTCTGAGAGGAGATTGGTGTGGGCGGTTGTTCCAGATGGCTGCGTTATCGGGAACTCGGTAAGCTTCCTTGATCTCCCTCCTGAGGTTACAGAGCGGCTAAAGGATAGGTTCGGAACCATTGAAGAGGGTTTGAGAGTCCTCGCTAGCCAGCTGAATTCAGAAGACCTGGATCCGTGGTCCAAAGCGTGGGCGGCAAATAACAATGTGAATAACTATGAAATCGAGACTCTACCTTTCGAAATAGAGGGTGGAGAGTTTGGATTGCCGGTCTAGCGAAATAACGGGCCTAAGTTAATTTGCAGATTTCGGATTTCGGTTTCCTAGTTCCGGAAAATCACCCATATCGAGAATGGATTAATATCCATGGTTTGCATACGCGGGACGTTCCGAACTTGGAATGCATTTAGGAGAGCAGCATGGGAATCAATCCAAAGATCGGAATTACTGGTCTCCCACGCTCGGGAAAGTCGGCTGTACTTCAGAAAGTTGTAGACATGATCTCCGAAGAGGGTAGTGGCTTCAGGAGGACCAAGGGGCCTAGTCCCCCTGAGCACATTATTGGGGGCATGAGGTGCGAGCCAGTAATTGAGAACGGAGAGAGGGTCGGATATGCCTGCGTAAACATTCTTACCGGTGAGAAAGGGGTGATGGCCCATAGAGAAATAGACTCTAGGAATCGCATACTTGGTTTCGGCATAGACCCAAGTGAGATAGATAGGGTTGGGGTTCCCGCGATTATTGACAGTATAGGAAACTGTGAGATCCTAGTGATAGACGAGGTCGGGAAGTTCACTGTTGAAAGCGAGGGGTTCGTCAATTCGGTTAGGTTGGCATTGGAGCATGACCTACCTACTCTGCTGACTCTTCACAAGAAAAGTCGTCACCCTCTATTGCAGGATATCAGGAGGAGGGACGACGCTCGTATACTGGAGGTGACTCCAGTAAACAGGTCGCTACTTCCATACAAGATTCACAAGTTAATCCAAGAGTTGTGATGCTAACTTAGGTCAAGTTGATTGGAAGTGTCGAATTCGTAAAGCCATGGATTCTCCGGCTTCGAGGATGAGCAGGCTCCTGTCGGGATTCATTCCTGTCTTAGCATCGGTTCTTCTTGTCTCATTAGCAGCGGGTAGGGGGAAGGAACACGGGAGATGGCCGACAGACTCAATGATCAGTAGAGAAGCCGAAGAGGCTATGATATCTAGGTTAGAGAAAGAGAGGGAGGAGGCCAGCATGCAGGGTCTTAGTTCCAAATGGGCAAGGATGGAGATGGAGCACCTGGAGTCAAAACACAGTGAGGAGTAGGGAGCGAAAACTTGACCCCATGTCCACTGCACGCGTTGATTGGTAGTTGGTATGGGAGAGGTTCATGAAGAGCTGAAATACACCGAGGAGCATGAATGGGTTAGAGTTGAAGGAGACGAGGTGAGTATAGGAATAACTGACTTTGCCCAGAATGCCCTGACTGAGGTGGTCTGGGTCGAGCTTCCCGAAACCGACATCGAGGTGAGTGAGATGGAGTCTTTTGCGAGTGTCGAATCTGTGAAGTCAGTTAGCGAGATTTATGCCCCTGTCGCCGGTACAGTAACTGATGTCAACCATTCTCTGGAAGATTCGCCAGAGCAGATAAACGAGGACCCATATGGCTCGGGATGGATATGCATAGATGCAGGCAGTTACTCCAAACTTATCGGAGAGTGACCATGGGGTCTACTCGGCCGGTACACATCTACGTTGACGGTTCATGTGGAGAGAATCGTAATGTTACATCAGATACCAAGGCTGGATGGGGGTTCTGTGTAATCTCAGAGGATACCGGGTCTGGAAATGGTAAGGGGAGTCTCTTGACGGAATCATTTGGACATGTCGTCACAAATCCAGAGGATGATGGGTTTTTGGGTGCCGAAGTGGGTTCTAACAACACCGCCGAGCTATCGGCCATCGCCCATGCTCTGAGGTGGGTTATTCTGGAGAAGGGAGTAGGGGCAGCAATAGTGAGGAGTGACTCGACTTATGCGTTGAATATAGCCTCGGGGACTTGGGAGGCGAAGGCAAATCAAGAATTAGCAAGGAGAGTGAGTTCTCTATGGAGGGAAGTATCTGGCCTGATAATGCTGAGTGGTGAGCATGTACCTGCTCACACCGGTCATAGGTGGAATGAGCGAGCTGATCATCTAGCGTTCAGGGCTATGAAAGGAGACTCCCCGCTACCTCTGCAGTTCTGGAAACCCGGGAAGAGGTAGTTCACTCCTCTTTTAGAGGGCCTATGACGAGATACACGTACACGGCCTGGAGGCCCAGAAGGAGTCCAACTAGAACCAGGACGAGCCCGGTTGGATCAGGAAGGTGAGGTTGCATTGGATTTCCAGCTACCCAGGAAATTGCTAGAAATCCTATGGAGGCATATAGAACTAGTCTGGCGGACTCCTCTGGTTTCTCCCAAAGGTCAATCCAAGGGACTAGTCCCTTTCTCTTGAATGTTCGACGATACCAAGCCACATAGGCTAAGGATGCCCCTACAAGACCGATTACTCCTCTGGAAAAACTGGAGTCGTCCCAAGGTCCGCTCGGTGCGACGCCGAACACTAGGGCATCGAGAATCAACAGCACGGCTGCGACTGCATGCGGCTTCCACTGCGGCTCGCTTTGGCTTACCATGGAATGACCAGGTCGAGCCGCAGTAATGATGTATTGCTCTCATCTGCGAAGCCTGAGAAGACATGGAAGAAGTTGCGTTCTCCGATATCGTCGAGGCTGCTAAAGCGCTCGAAGGAGTAATCGTGAGGACTCCAGTTGTAAATTCCGCGAAAATTGACAAAATCGCTGGAAGGAAGGTTTTCATGAAGTGTGAGAATGCCCAACACGTCAAGGCGTTCAAATTCCGAGGGGCTTCTAATGCAGTAAGAGTCCTCGGGGACGACGCAGAGGATGGTCTTTGCACTCACAGCAGCGGGAACCATGGACAGGCAGTCGCTTTGGCTGCAAAGCAGAGGGGGGTTCCTGCGTACATAGTGATGCCAAACAACGCTCCCAAGGTTAAGATCAACGGCGTCATTAGCCATGGTGCAGAGGTAATCCTCTGCGAACCGAATCTAGATGCGCGGGTGTCTACTGCTAATTCAGTGCTTGAAAGGACCGGTGCAACCTTCATCCACCCATTTGACAACCTCAGCGTCATAGCCGGACAAGGAACTGCAGCGAAGGAGATGATTGAGGATTGTGAGGTCCTAGATGCCGTCTTGTCCCCGATCGGCGGAGGAGGCCTGATGTCTGGGACGTGCATTTCTACCCGGGCTCTGCTTCCGGAGGCTCGAATTTTCGGAGCAGAGCCAGAAGGTGCTGATGATGCTGCTAGATCTTTAGAGACCGGGGAGTATGTGCCCCAGACAGGTCCCGATACTATCTGTGATGGTCTTTTGACCAGCATGGGTGAGAAGACATGGCCAATCATCAAGAGCCATGTAGAAGAAATTGTCACCGTCAGTGACAATGCTGTACTAGACGCAATGTCTCTGATTCACGAAGAGTTCGGGATGGTCGTGGAACCTAGTGGAGCCATATCTCTGGCAGCAGTACTGAAGGATGAGTTCAGAGAAAAGCAAGGAATCGGATCCATTGGAATTATTCTGTGTGGTGGAAACGTAGACCCTGAGAATCTACCCTTCTCCCCATAGAAAATCTACTAACAAGTTATATTCTGATGGCAAGCCTGTGATTCATGGCCCTAGTTTTTGAGAGGATAAAATCGACGCCTGGCGAAGCACTGCTTCTACTGACTGCCCTGGTAACACTGGTTTACTCGTTGAACTTCATGTTCTTCTCGGCGTGTTACACTACTGCAGGAGAAGATTGCTTCACCTTACTTGACAATGGTGCGCCCCTGAGCGATCCAGCGTACGGCGCTGGCGCACCAGAGTTCGCATTCAACGGCATCCTGATGTTCGGGATTTTCATGTCGACTATGCTGATTCTCAATGAGGGTGCGCGTGGCATGTGGAAGGTGATGCTCCCCGTTCTCGCTGGACTAGTCGTAGCTAGCGCGGTGATCTGGATGTTCTGGAACGATGCTAGCGAGTCTAGTGAGGCCCCCAAGTTCCTCACACCCATCGTGACCTTGGCTTATGCCGGCGCGTACATGATGCTCCGTTCGGAGGACGAAGTTCACGAGGGCTTGGACTCGCTCTCTTTCGGTAACGGCATCAAGGACCCAGTGGCTCTGATGGGCCTGGTCGTAGTCATCGCCACGGGGATCTTCTACGTGTTCAGGCAGATAGTTGACCCTGAATCCGTAATTGACGCGGTCACTCCGGGGAATGCTGTAGATGGTCTATTAGCTCCCTCGAAAGTTACTGTGGCCTTCACTGGGGCTCTTCTACTGACTTACGTGCTATGGGCAGTCGTTATTCTGACCCAAGGGGCTAGGGGGATGTGGGCAGTAGCGCACCCTGCACTCTTCGCTTTCCTTACCGTGACGATAGCCAATTACTTCGGTTTCGTCTTTGGTCCAATTAGAGAGTTCTCGGAGCAGAATGAGATGGATGCGATTTCGGGACCGGCGACCATGCTAATTTTCCTCCTGGTCTACCTAAGGCTCAGGGATGAGGGCATCGAGGATGGCATGACCTTCCAGGGTGAGCCGCTGGATTCGAGAGGCTTCGATCGTTTGTTCGTGATGGTTGCAATAGTGATATCGGCAGCGTTCATGATAGTACAGATATCAAATCTGTGAATAGGTGGAGCACGAGCCGGGATTTGCACCCGGGTCCATGGATCTGCAGTCCATTGCATAGCTGCTCTGCCACTCGTGCTTCATCCCACCGACCGTACTTTCTTTCTTGAAGGCTGTCCGCGTTTCGGCATACCTTCATTGAGTGGGTGCCGGTGTGAAAGGCATGCCTCGTGTGTCTTCCCGCTTCGAGGGCCTCGGTGTCGGTTTCGCCCCTTATCTCCAGCCTCCGGGGTCCGAGGTCATCAGATGGACCGTCGGCGAACCTGGTTTCGAAACTCCATCCCCTATCGTCGATGCTGCGATTATGGGTCTCGAAGAAGGGAAGACGAAGTACACCAGAGGGCCGGGGTCAGTAGAACTATGCAATGCCGTTTCCGAATACCTCAGAATCCATCATGACATCGAGGCAAGGGCGGATGATATCGTAGTGACTCCTGGGGCGAAGCAGGCCCTTCTGTACTCATTCTTGATTACAACTATGCCAGGAGACGAAGCTATTCTCCTTTCCCCATCATGGGCATCATACGAACCGATGTTGGAATTCATCGGAGCAGTGCCCGTGCATGTGAATGTGAAAATGGATAGCTTTCACCCTGATTTGGAGGCAATTAGAGAAGCCGTAACTGAGAAGACCAAAATGATCCTCATCAATTCTCCATGCAATCCAACTGGAGCCGTATTCACTCCTGAGGAAATCAGGAGGATTGTGGATATTGCCGTTGAGAATGACTTGTGGATAGTTTCTGACGAGATTTACGGGCGAATGGTCTGGGTCGATTGGCCTCACGTTTCTCCATCGACAATTCCCGGAGGGAAGGAGAGGACCATTGTGGTCAATGGTTGGTCAAAGTCTTGGGCTATGACCGGGATGCGAGTAGGTTTTCTCACTGGTCCAAGCGAGGCGATGAGAGCAGCTGTGAAGAGCCAGGCCAACTCAGCATCCCATATCCCGACATTCATGATGGATGCAGCCAAGGTAGCACTGGAATGCGAGGACTCAGTACAAGAGTTCAACGGTGAGTACAGGAAGAGAAGGAAGTTGATGACGGAAGGGCTATCTTCCATCCCAGGAATAAGGGCCGATATCGAATTCGCAGATGGGGCATTAGAAGCAGGAGTGCAACTAATCCCGGCCTCTCTGATTACAGGAGGCGAGGGTTTCGTCAGGATCTCATATGCTGCTGATGAAGAGGACATTATGGAGGGTTTGAGGAGACTCAAGTCCTGGCTATTGCAAGAGTGAGTTTGAAATCTCGGTGACTTGGCTCGGGACTGTGGACGATATCGAATCTGCAGGTTCCCATGTCCTTCTCGACTATGTCAACTACAGGAAAGGAGAAACTGGAGACGGAGAATGGGTACTATCGGTCCTAAGGGAGTGCGTAAGGGAGTCAGGAGTGAGGGAGGTCCATTCACACGTAGAGATATTCGATGGAGAAGATAGCCCCCCTGGTTTTGCTGCTGTAGTTCTTATCGATGAGAGCCATGTAACGGCACATTGCTACTCAGAGAGGGGAATTCTAGCCGTCGACGTCTTCACGTGTGGAGATAGCGATCCCTCTGAGGTAGCAGCCATGATCAATGACGCGCTGGTATCCGAGATTCCCGGCTTGAGGAGAGTTTTCGAGAAGAGAGTCGAACGATTCAGGAGTGATTAGATGGGAATTAGGGACTTCATAGAAACCCACTATTCCCACTTCAATGCCGGTGAACTGGCGAAATGCATAGATTCCCTTAGGGAGTTCCTAGATGGAGGAGGGAGACTGATGATCACTCTAGCAGGAGCGATGTCCACTGCAGAGGTCGGAAAGAGCCTAGCCCCCGCAATCAGGTCTCAGAAAGTGCATGCAATTTGCTGCACCGGAGCAAATCTGGAAGAGGAGTTGTTTGGCCTCTTCTCTAGATCTGAATACGAGCATGTTCCAAACTGGAGGCATCAGAGCAAGGAAGAGGATGCTGAGCTTCACCAAAGAGGAATGAATCGTGTTACTGACGTAGCAATCCCGGAAAGTACGTTCACCAAGGTGGGGGAATCATTGATGTCACTGTGGGAGGAATCCGAGGCCGTGGGGGACAGTCGCTTCCCACACGAATACGTATACGACCTCCTACTTCACGGGGATCTCGAGGTCTCCTCGGCACCGGAGGATTCGTGGTTAGTAGCGGCTGCTGATGCCAATCTTCCTATTTTTACCCCTGGCTGGGAGGACTCAACACTCGGGAACCTGCTTTCTGCTAAGGTCATAGACTGCACGCTCAAGAGCAATGCGATTGTGAGAGGTGGATTAGACGCGATGCAATCTCTTGCGGATTGGTATCGAGAGGACGACTCTCCCACGGGTATTCTACAAGTTGGAGGCGGAATTTCAGGAGATCCCCAACTGAGAAGATTAGCTGGGGCAAATTGGGAGTCGAGACTCCTCAGTTCGTAATCGAGTCAGATGCAAGCATCGTACTTCCCCTGATCCTTTGCTCATTGGAATAGTTGAGAGTAGTTCCCAACCTCCTCTGATATTCGAATCAGTTGGTTGTACTTCGATGTCCTGTCTGACCTAGCCGGTGCCCCCGTCTTGATCTGCATTGAGTTTGTGCCAACGGCCAAATCAGAAATTATGTCGTCAGAAGTCTCTCCTGACCTATGACTGATTATAGTCCCAAAACCAGCCTCTCTTGACTTGCGAATCACTTCCATAGTCTCAGTGAAGGTCCCAATCTGGTTCAACTTGATTAGAATAGCATTTGAGGCCTGAATAGAGATTCCTTTCTCGAGCCTCTTTGGATTAGTCACATACAGGTCATCACCGACTATCTGTACCCTGTGTCCTTCTCTGGAGGTGAATTCCTTCCAAGAGTCCCAATCGTCCTCTCCGAATGGATCCTCGATTGACACGATTGGATACTCATCCAACCAATCTGAGTATTTTCTACCGAGGTTTGTTCCAGATATTAGTTCCCCATCAATTAGGTAGTTTGAGCCATCGAAGAATTCCTGTGCTGCTACGTCTAAGGCTATGGAGACCTCTTTCCCCGGAGCGTATCCTGCTACCTCTATTGCCTCTCTGACCAAACGCAGTCCTTCTTCGTTCCTAGAAAGGTTCGGGGCGAAGCCACCTTCGTCCCCGACTCCACCAAGCAGTCCCTCTTGCTTTAACGTGGTCTTGAGGGAATGGTAAATCTCAACTCCAGCTCTTAGAGCCTCCGAGAAGGATTGGAAGCCATGAGGGACGACCATGAATTCCTGGACATCGACATTCGATTCGGCGTGTGCTCCGCCGTTCAGAATATTCATCATCGGAACTGGGACTGTCT
>LUSA01000073.1 GCA_001629235.1 Marine group II euryarchaeote REDSEA-S43_B8
GGACTGTAGGTCGCCGAGTCGTCATTTTGAGGTGTATTAATTGGGACGAGGCCTTTTCTCCGGTTCTAAGATGAAGTCTGATCGTAAGAGATACAGGTGGAAGGAGAGGAAGTTTAGGAATAGGCAGGCTAAGAGAAAACAGGGAGGAGTTCTGAAGCACGACCCCCTAAGAGGAAGCCCCCAAGCCAAGGGGATAGTCATCGAGAAAGTAGGATTCGAGGCCAAACAACCAAACTCAGCAATTAGGAAGGCAGTGAAAATCAGTCTTATTCGAACTGGAAACCGCCTAACTGCGTTTGCGCCCGGGGATGGGGCAATTTCATTCATCGACGAGCACGATGAAGTTATGGTTGAGGGAATTGGGGGCAGCAAGGGTAGATCCTACGGCGACCTCCCAGGAGTTAGATACAAAGTAATCAAGGTAAATGGGGTATCTCTTGATGAGATGGTCAGAGGAAGAAAGGAGAAGCCAGTACGCTGAGGTGTTTCTAATGGAAGAGGATATCGAAATTTCAGAAGCATCCGCTGTCACAGAGGAACCAGAATCTCCAATTGCTGGAATTGGAACTATGGTTTTTGGTAAGTGGGATGCGAGTGAGGTTGTGTGTAGCGATCCGGGCATTTCTAGATACGTGAATCTGAAGATGATAGGAGCGCCACACACAGGAGGACGCCATGCGAACGCATGGTTCGGGAAACAGGATCTCTCAGTAACTGAGAGGTTCATCAACAACCTCATGAGATCCGGAAAGAATAGCGGCAAGAAGCAGTACTGTGCAAAGTCTCTAGACGAAGCCTTCGACAGAATTCACGAAAAGAGCGGAGAAAATCCACTTCAGAAATTCATAGACGCTATTACAGAGGCGGCCCCATGCGAAGAGACCACCAGAGTAAGGATCGGTGCTGTAAGCCAACCAAAGGCCGTCGACTCCTCTCCCAGTAGGAGACTCGATGTTGCATTGAGGAACCTAGCAATAGGTGCCGCATCGGCAACTGTGAAGAGCAAAAAGTCACTCACAGAGGGGATAATCTCTGAACTTACTAAGGCGGCTGATGGAGACGTCAACTCCTTTGCCGTGGGGAAGAGACACGAGGTAGAGAGGATAGCTGCATCCGCTCGATAATATCAATCCACGAAACAACTCTGGTTTTCTTCAATTCCACTCAATTGTCTTTATGAACCGTTTTCAGGTCGGAAATATAACTAGGTGAGGATATGGGTCGAAAGGAAGACAACATCAAGCGCGCTACTGAGGTTATGCACAACCGTGAAAGAATCCGCAATCTCGCTATAGCTGCCCACATCGACCATGGAAAGACCACTCTTTCCGACAATCTGATCGCTGGAGCGGGGATGATGTCCGAAGAGCTTGCAGGAAAATCACGAGTATTGGACTTCGATGACCAAGAAAGCGCTCGAGGCATCACAATCAATGCTGCTAGCGCATCCATGGTGCACGGAGTAGATGGCGAAGACTATCTGATCAACCTAATTGATACCCCAGGTCACGTAGATTTCGGAGGTGACGTTACTAGGGCAATGAGGGCTGTGGATGGCTGTATCATTCTTACCTGCGCTGTAGAGGGAGCAATGCCTCAAACGGAGACCGTGGTAAGGCAGGCTCTGAAGGAGAAAGTTCGCCCAGTCCTATTCATAAACAAGGTAGACAGACTTATCAACGAACTACAGGTAACTCCTGAGGATATGATGGCTAGGTTCCAAAAGCAGATAATCAAGGTAAACGACCTGATTAGGACGTTTGCCCCAGAACAGCACAAGTCCGATTGGCAAGTTGACGTCGCGAAGGGAACGGTTGCTTTCGGTTCTGCATACCACAACTGGGGGATAACAGTTCCATTTATGCAAAAGACCGGAGTAAACTTTCCTGAGATTTTCGAATACTGTAACAACGAGCAACAGAAGGAGCTAGCCAAGAAGGCACCAGTTCACGAAGTTTTACTCGATATGGCAGTAGAAAAACTTCCATCTCCTTTGGTTGCTCAGGAATATAGGATCCCGAATATCTGGCAGGGCGATCTCGACTCGGAAGTTGGCAAGACCATGGTCAATTGCGACGCGGATGGGCCGCTTTCCCTCATGATAACTAAGATTTGGATGGATCCCCATGCAGGCGAGGTAGCAGTCGGAAGAGTGTATTCTGGGACAATAAAGCAAGGAGAGACAGTTTGGGCAAGTGGAGCCGGCAAAGCCGAGCGCGTTCAGCAGGTCAGTATGATGGTAGGCGGTGACAGGATCCAAGTTCCAGGGGTATCAGCAGGAAACATTGCTGCACTGACCGGGGTGAGGAGCGCTGCTGCAGGAGTCACAATTACAAGGGACAAGGATGAGACTCCATTCGAGGCAATCAGGCACTACTCAGAACCAGTTGTTACGGTGGCAATTGAACCAAAATCAATGAAGGATCTTCCCAAATTCATCGGAGCTCTACGAAGTTTGGCCAAATCGGATGCATCCCTATCTGTAGATACCAACCATGAGACTGGAGAGGCGCTACTCTCTGGGATGGGGGAGCTTCACCTTGAGATTACTATTTATCGATTAGAGGAGGAACAGGGCATCAAGGTAAATCAGAGTAATCCGATAGTGGTTTACAGGGAGTCAATAGGGGCCGATAACAAGGGCAGGCCTTTCGAGGGTAAGTCTCCCAATAGACACAACAGATTCTACGTGGAGGTGGAGCAGCTTCCAGAGAACGTAATCACTGCTTTGAGAGAAGGCGATTTAGGAGACGGACCAGTTAGGAACAAGGATGCCAAGGAGGTCGGCAATAAGTTCGGCGAACTTGGAATGGATAAGGACCTGATGAGGAAGATATACGCGATAAATGCCACTACAGTCCTCGTCAACGATACGAAGGGTATTCAGAATCTGCATGAAACGAGGGAGCTTATCATAGAGGCATTCAACGACGTCTGCAAGAAGGGACCAATTGCCGACGAGCCACTGACAGGAGTCATGGTTAGGCTAGTAGACGCAAAGTTGCATGAGGATGCAATTCACAGGGGTCCCGCTCAGACTATTCCGGCAGTAAGGAATGCAATAAAAGGCGCCTTACTGAGGGCCGATTCGGTACTCTTCGAACCAATTCAGAAAATTCGTATCGATGCCCCTTCTGAGTGGGCCGGAGGGATTACCAGGCAGCTAATCACCCGAAGAGGCGTGATTGAAGATATGCCTGTCGAAAACGATGTTACATGTGTGATTGGTAAAATGCCGGTCGCCGAATCATTCGGATTCTCAAACGACATAAGGGCCGCAACTCAGGGAAGAGCCGTTTGGAATACTGAGAATGCTGGATATGACCAGGTCCCGCCGGAGCTTTTCCACAAGATAGTCGGCGATATTAGGCAGAGGAAGGGCCTCAAGGAAGAAATTCCAGGAGAGGCCCAATACACGGACTGATTAGCTTATTCTAATCAATTGAAAGTCGGTCAACTCTCTCAATACGGATAGAGAAGGTGACTCCTCGAGCTTGTCCAGGCACTCATGTGCTAGTGAATGGTGATGCATTGCTCTCTTCTTAGCGTAATCTATTGAACCGGAAGCTACCAGTTCCGAAACGGCTCTAGACAAATTCTCTTCACTACACCGTCCGGATCCGAATACATCATTGAAGTTGGTAAGATCAGAATCACTTTGCAACGCATGAATCGCAATGAGCGTCCTCTTCCCCTGGACGATGTCTGATCCAGCTGGTTTACCTAGTGTCTCGGTATCTCCAGTGATGTCAATCAAATCATCCATTAACTGGAAGCATAAACCCAGATTAAGTCCCCATTGCGCCATATTGGAAACTTCCTCATCGCTAGCCCCTGCGAGGATTGCCCCAGTTCTGGCACAGGTCTCAAACATAGCACTGGTCTTCCCCGCAATCATGGCTATGTATTCATCCTCAGTTACCTCCTCTCTGGCTTCGAACTCAATGTCTTCCTGTTGTCCTTCCGCGACCTTCCTTACCATTTCACCAATTGATCTAATCAGGTGCCCAAGCAGTTCATCAGGTACATCTTCTGACTCTGCTAGAATCTCGAATCCGACTGCGAGCATGGCGTCTCCAGCATTGATTGCAGTAGCATCATCGTACTCAACGTGAACAGCGTCTAACCCCCTCCTAATAGGGTCTTGATCGATAATGTCATCGTGAATCAATGTAAAATTGTGAATAATTTCTATCGATGCACCCAGCGTGTAGTGGCCATCATTTGCATTTCCCACTGCCTCTCCAACAAGCCTAGGCAGTATGGCTCGCAGCCTCTTTCCTCCTCCCTTGAATAGATGCGTCATTGCACCATGGAGGTTCTTCTGCTTCATCTTCGATAGACTAGACATAATCTCCCCCTCCACCTTATGCCTATGTCCAGAAAGAGCAGTGATAACATCGTTTATGTCACTTGTCATAGAAACAAAATCGCAATCGTTCGGAATTACATAATGTTTCCAAATTAGTCTGAACCAAGGAGCAATCACTTGATCTTGCCATTTTCCTTGTCCTTCCATCATCCTCTTGACTTCATCAGGTTCAGCCCAGAGAACCTCTGAAATTTCATTGAGATTATGATTCACAGTCGCATCTGCACGAACCACCATGATGTGATCAATCTCCCTCTCAATCCAATCCTCGTTCCACCTGCAGGAGTATTCCATCCTTCCAACATGATGGAAAGTCCATTGATCAGTTTCATTTTGCGGGATTCCTAACTCCTGCCATAGTTTCCTTTTCGCGGCCGTTATGGCTCCCTCTGGACCGTTTTTCTCTGATTCTAGGTCAAGTGGATGACTGCAGCAACTATTAGCCCAAACACCTGGAAAAGTAATCTTCTCCGAGGCTCTCTTCTGAACCAGTAGTCTTCCTTCGGAGTCGAATATTAGAACGCTGAAAGCTCTATGCCTGCTGCCTTCATTTCTGTGGCAGTCTAGTTTTGTCTCCGAACCAATCACTCTGTCCTCTGAATCCACCAATAGGCACATCTCATCCATCATCTGTAACTGGGAGGAATCATGACCATCCAGATTAACTCCTCTCGTGGACATATTGGTCAATCGGAAGGAGACGCGTATATGAAGACTCAATAGGGCAGAATCTTCGTACCTCTAGTTTCCCCGGTACTCAATAATTCTACGACTCTTTCAGGACATCGTCCATCTAATATCCATACCTCCTCAACATCTGATGCAATTTTCCTGGCCCTATCTACTTTCAGACCGATTCCGCCAGTAACATCGATTTCCGAGTAATGGGGACCTTCGATCTCCTCTTCTGCCCCCAATCTACTAATCAAACTAGATCCTTCCTGGTGGGGCGGTCCGCTCAAGACCCCCTCTGCATCTCCAATGAGGAAAATACAGTGTGATACCTCCAATTCTCTGGAAAGCCTCACCATCAAATCATCCCCGGAAAGTATTCCGAACTCCAACCGATCATTTGTATTCACAACATCTCCGAAGGTAATGGGGATGGGTGTCTCAACCACTCTTTCGAAATTTGCAATGTCACCTTGGAAATCCGATCCAGTACCAATCGCCCATTCCGAGGGAGGCAGACCCTCAGATTCTAATTCTGAGTCTGCAAGCTTATCAATCACCAATCCATTCAACTCTCTCATATCCGAACGTATTTCATCTACAATCATTCGCTGCTCTTCAGCAATCTTCTGATCCACTCCTTCAGATATTGACCATTCCTTTGCTAGTAAATGGCCGAAAGATCCCGCACCATGAACTATGACTATGGGCACACCCATCTCAACGACTGAGGATATTGAATCGGCGACCCTTTCCATAGAATCAGAATCAAACTTCTTCATTGAACCCTTGTCAGTAATCAGGCCCCCGCCCAGTTTTATTACAACCCTTGATGCCATTGACGATTGAATGTGGGGGGACTCGTATTCTAATATTTTCAAGTCAATACATACAGTTTAACCCTAATGCTCTATCCAATTGTTGTGGTCGACACATCCGAACTTGAAAGGTTTCAGAGATGGCTACAATCTGAATTAGCCAATGCATCTCTTATCGACGACAAGGATGACAGAGGACGTCGAACCCTCCAAATTGAGCTCGCTATTTCCGAGGTTGTTAGATACAGAGAGATTCTAAGCAGTCTAGATCAATCTCATGCATCTCCTCGCTATTTCCGAGGTTGTTAGATACAGGGAGATTCTAAGCAGCCTAGATCAATCTCATGCTTCTCCATTCGTTCAGAGGGAGGAATCAGTACGCGTACAGAATAACTCTGAAGTGAAACCAGTTACCAAATCCGGAGTATGCCACTCTTGCGGGGCTGAGAAACTGAGTGATTTGCAATTCTGCCCCGTTTGTGGTGAGTTCTGACTATTCTTCTTCAAACCAGGTCTCTCTCAAAAGAGATAGCTCTGGGTCATCTTTACCAACTATTGATAGATACTCGCCCGCGACACTCTCAGATAGGTAGACCGTTACTCCTGCATGCCAAATCGTTTCACCAGAGGCAACCATCCTAGCAGTATCGACCTCAATTATCGAAGGATCATCGTGATGCACTCTTCCTGCCTCAGCGGCATGCCTGATCGACGCAGAAAGATGGACATGGGCCCTATCTCCCGGGCTTATCCCAATTTCAACTAGATTTCCTGCTTCTTCTGGAGCACAAGGATAGTATAGAGAATCCGGAATATCACCCGATGGTAGATCCAACTCTATCTCGACTGTATGGCCATAAGTAGCCCTCATCATATTCCCTCGTACCTCGTATCTTCCTTTTGGATCGGTTTCTGAGATAGCAACTAGATGGTGGGGCCTCAGCCAGTGCTGTCGACGCCTGCCTCCATCTTTGAATTTCCTTACTATGTCTCTGACGTCTATCCAACCATTGATGTCCATTTCCAGATCGAACTTCTCAGGAGCATGTCTGAGAACTAGGGCTAGCTTTCTTGCCATCCCGTCCCTTTCTCTAGTACTCATGATGAACTTGCCTTCTGAGTTACATGCGGGACATAGGTCATCGTCTGAGAAGTATCCGTGTACCGGGCATTCCCTAATCATGATTAACGCCCGTTGAGGATTATTCAAGAACCCCTCGGTCGTTCAAAATTTATTGCTCTGGGAATCGTTATGGGGTCGCTACATGTCGGCACAACGTGAGTTCAGTAATTGTTGATTGGCGTCGAACCCCATTCAGTAGGTCCCACAAGGGGGAATTATCTGAAGTTAGGCCCGATGAATTTGCCTCACAGGTGCTAGTTGAGCTGCTTAACAACCTAAACATCGATCCAGCCGAAATAGATGACGTGATAGTCGGCTGTGCATATCCGGAAGGAGAGCAGGGATACAATATTGGACGCTTAATGGCACTTATGTCGGGACTGCCTAAGGAGGCTCCTGGAGTAACAATAAACAGACTCTGCGGGTCTTCCATGCAGGCAATCATGTACGCATCGTCAAACATTTCTGCTGGCTGGGGTGAATGCTTCGTATGCGGTGGGATAGTGTGAAGAGAAGGGGATTCAATTGGAGTCCACATCCAAAATTCGAAACTGATTTTCCGGAGGCCTACGTGAACATGGGCATCACTGCGGAGAATGTTGCAGAATTGTATGGGATATCCAGAACGGAACAGGAGGAATTTTCCCTCCTATCCCATACAAAGTCATCAAACGCCGAAAAGTCGGGTAAATTCGCCGAGGAGATAGTCCCCATTGTTCACAACGATGTTCTAATCTCTAAAGATGGGTGTATCAGGTCGAATTCCTCTCTGGAATCAATGTCTCGTTTAGGTCCGGCCTTCAAAGATGGGGGCACAGTAACTGCTGCAACCTCCTCTCCGCTAACAGATGGGGCCGTTTTTTCTGTTGTTTGCAGTGAAGATTTTGCCAGAAAAAATGAATTGCAACCAATGGCCAGAATTGTCTCTGCTGCAACTACGGGTTGTCCTCCCGAACTAATGGGTTTGGGCCCTGTTTCTTCTACCAGACTTGCTCTAGACAGAGCAGGTTGGGACTCCAATGAAATTGACGTCTTCGAATTGAATG
>LUSA01000074.1 GCA_001629235.1 Marine group II euryarchaeote REDSEA-S43_B8
CCCCCGGACTACAGCATCTGGCATCGTCATTGCACTCACTTGGACACCCGATAGCCATACTAGCCCCCCTTACAGAGCAATCAGCGGTAGGGATGAAGCTCACCCTAAGGGATGACATGGCCTTCGAAGAGCACACCGATATCGCTGAAAAAATCAGGACCGACGAGTCAGTCCCCCTGCGCGCGTTCTCCCTCGATGGGTCTCCCTGCGACTGCGTCATCGTTGCTATTGACGGGGGGCTGAGGGCCTGGGCACCAGAGATAAGGCCGTGGCTCTGCATTTCCGGCATCAACCGAGGGCCAAACCTATCTGTGGACGTTCTTCACTCCGGAACTGTTTCCGCTGCTCGCGAGGCGTCTCTGTATGGCCTGCCATCGCTTTCCGTAAGCCTAGCCACCTACTCTCACCAAGACTACTCGCAATCCATAGAGGCAACACTGGCTCTGGTGGAAAGACTATCCGAACTGGTCACAGTAGAACCGAGCAATATCCTGAGGCCAGAGGGTTCGAGGACGAGGCCGATTGAGGGAACTGGCCCTAACTCCCTCAGATCATGGTTCATGCAGGGGAACATGTTCCTGAACCTAAACATCCCTGAAGACTGGAACGGAACATTCCAGACGGTACCCCTAGGTGCTAGATGGTACCATAACGCGACTGACATGATAGATCAGAAATCCATGGGAGTGGCCTTTGAGGTCGGGGCAGCCAGAATCGTCGACGAGGAAATCGAAATGACCGACTGCCATGCAATAGCTTCTGGGAGCGCCTCGATTACCCCTTTGGCAAGCTGGCCCCAGAATCACCCGCTCGGAGTCCCGCAATCCATAATGCAAGCTTCTACCGTGATGGATGTCGATGGGATGCCTTCATGGATCTAGGACTCATCAAGGAGATGATGGATTATGGATATGCAAGAGTGCCCCTGCAACCACTCTCTTCCCAGCGAGAGCGAATCTAAACTGTGAAGACTGACCTTGTCTTGATCCGAAAGGGGCTGATCATCCGATAGGATGAACCCTATATCATTGGGATGTTGTATCAAATTGAAGCCTCCCCCTTCAGCATCTAGAAATACGGGAATAACCCCTCTTTCATCCCAATCATGTAGGGTCTGATTGATATCCCCCCCAGAGTGCAGTATCCCACTTGAGAATTCTTTGAATCGATCTCTCGGAGGAATCGGAAGTTTGTTTATTCCCTTAATCTGCCCAGCAATTGATCTTTCATCCGGCCTGACTCCCCCTATTCTGGTGCCATCGAACCATATCCTCCTATTCGGCCCCTCTCCTCCCATCAGGTGAAGAATCACATGGCAATCATCCCGAATTCCATGTGAGACAAACAGGGCAGCATTTACCGCTCTAACAAGGACGTCCATCCTGCCTCCAGAACCAGGAAGGTCATTCAGATTAAGGGTCCCTTCGCTTGGTGCCCTATGGCCGATGATAGCGAACCATCTCTCCAGAAGATCACCCCAGATCGAGCTCTTCGTCGAACCCCATCATGGACTGCATCTGGCGCCTCATCTTCCTATCTCCTCTGAATCCCCGCATCATCTTCTTGCTCCTGTTCCATTGAGTAATGAGTTCCTTGACCTCTCTTTCCTCACATCCAGAACCTCTAGCGATCCTCCTAATTCTACTCGACTTAAGGAGCAGGGGGTCGTCCTTCTCCTCTTGGGTCATCGAGTCCATTACTATCCTGTACTTATCCAGGTTGGACTGCATCTGCTTCTTCTGGGCCACTCCCATATTGCCCATTCCTCCGAACATGGCGTCTGGTAGGTGGGATAGGACCTTGTCAAGAGTTCCAATTTTGCTCATCATCTCCATCTGCGCATACATGTCGGTGAGAGTGAATCTACCTGACATCAGCCTCTTTGTCAGGCGCATTGCCTCTTGCTCGTCCAGGTCCTCGGGAGCTAGGTCGATGAGACCCTTGATGTCGCCCATTCCAAGAAGTCGGGAAATGAATCGATCAGACTCGAATTTCTCTATATCGCCAATCCTCTCTCCCTCTCCTACGAAGACGATCGGCGCACCTGTCGTAGAAACCGCGCTTAACGCTCCTCCTCCTCTCGCAGTTCCATCTAACTTGGTCACGATTGTCCCAGTAACCCCTACCAAATCATGAAAGGTCTCAGCCATAGGCCCGGCAGCCTGCCCGACTTGAGCGTCAATTACTAGGAAGCGCTCTGAAGCGTTCGCAATACTTGCGATCTCCAGTAGTTCTTCCTTAAGCTCCCCATCTAGGCTATCCCTTCCTGCGGTGTCTATGATTACGATGTCTGCGGTTCCAACCTTGCTGAGGCCGTTTCTAACTATCTGGGATGCAACCTTTTCTCCGGGCTCCCCGTATACCTCGATGCCGGTACCCTCGAGCATCTGACTTAGTTGTTCGAACGCTCCTGGCCTATGCACGTCTGCTTCGATAACTGCAACCTTTGCTCCGTGAGCCTTTCTCCACCAGTCTGCCAGTTTTGCGGTGGTGGTTGTCTTTCCCTGACCATAGAGGCCTACCATCAGCACTGTTTGGTTGTGTGGCTTGATCTCCCTAGGCGGTCCTAGAATCCTTACTAGTTCCGAATATATCAGGTTCATAGCATGAGTTTCGAGCTTAACTCCCGGCCGCGGCTCCTCTTCCAAAATCCCCCTTTCTACCCTTTCAGTCAGCTCCTTTGCCTGTCTGACGTTGAAATCGGCTTCTAGTAGGGCCCTCCTGAGTGACTTGCTAAGATCCTTGACGGTGTCCTGGTCGACTTTCCTCTTTCCCTTCAGGAGCCCTATTGATCCAAGAACTCTACGCTTGAATCCCTCCAGAGCCATATTGTCCGGCTGCAATCGTGCCGTTTGAACGTTATCTGGGTATACGGGTCATTTTACACTTCATTATCCGCTGTACTGAAAGGGTACGCATCATGGGAAGCGTGTGGCTGACGCTCCTATTGAGATGTGGGAGATGCAATTGGCTTTTGCAATAGGGTTGCTGGGAATCTACGTTGGCTGGAGGGGAACTATAGCCAGGATGACTGGTTTCTATGACCTATCTGGTGCTACAAAGTCATTGCTGTTTGGAATCGTCTCAGGGGTGCTTGCCGCTTCAGCAATCGACGCACTAATTCTAGCCGAAGTTAGGAATCAATCTCAGAACATCATCTCACTTAGCTCGATAGCATTCATGATCGCTCTGGCTGAATCGTCTTTCGTACTGTTTCTTCTCGGTAAAACTAGAACTGTTGGATTGAGGGCTTGCGCCCCTTATGGATGGACCCTAGGTTTGGGCTTCGGTGCAATGCGCTCAGCCCACCTCAACGTACGTCTATTCGATCCAGTAGTCTGGGAAGGTACCGGATTCAATGCTCAAAACATCGCTCTAGCATGTTTACTGACAATTACTACCTGCATAGCGCATGCATCCATAGGTTCTTGGCAAGGGTCTAGAATTCTGGATAATCAACGATTTCGCCCTCTTGTATATTCCTCATTCGCTAGGATGGCCGTTATCCTAGTGACTGTGCTTTCTGTCTTCTTCCCATTGACCATCGCTCTCTTAGCCCCATTCGTCGTTTGGTCTTGGTTTCCAGCCCAGGAGTCTTGGCTGCCGTCTGGCATGACTCCAGCAGCCAGACAAGCATACAGGCGCACACTTCGGCAATCCGTCCTCAACAGGTCTCGAGCACAAACCAGAATTAGGGGAGAAACCGTGGAATCAGAAGAATAGCTCCGTTCTAGGACACTTTAGGGGTTTTTTCCTATATGGCGCAGGATTATATCCAGTCCTCATATTCATCCGTTTGAATGCGAGTGATTATCGCAGGTGCCGGCGAGGTCGGCCGGGGTGTTGCCGCAGCGCTTCGAGGCGAGAAGCGAGGAGTTGCGATGATCGATCCCGACCCTAATGCAATTAGCGACTCCCAATCTCTAGATTGCTTGCTGATAACGGGCAACGCCCTCTCAAGGGACTCTCTAGTCAGAGCTGGAATCAATGACGCTGAGATCATAGTCTTCGCAACCAATGATGACAATGTCAACATATTGGGATGTGCTTTCGCTAAGAGGGTGTTCAGCGAACAGGTGGGCGACAGAACTGCTTCCGGGCTGATTACTATCGCCAATGTACGTGACTCAGAGATAACTCATCCTTCGAGGGGTGCCGGGCCGTTGGAGAATTGGGCCCGTACAAACTTCGTTGTTTCACCATCGACAGATGTTGTAGAACAGCTAATCTCAGGATTAGTATCCCCTACCCTTTCTGATATCATCCCAATGGGCGATAACGCTTGGATTGTCGAATCTGCTGTATCAGTTGGCTCTCCTATGATTGGCTCAACAATCGAAGATGCCAACTCGAACTCCACAAAAGATCCGGATTATCCTCGAATCATAGCAATGAAAGCGGGTAGCAGGAAGGGACGAATAGTTTCAGGAAATGAAATAATCCAACAGGGGGACATGTTGGTCTTTGTTACAGGTTCAACCAAATTCTTCGGTGAGATTGCCCGATTGGTTGGGGATGAGAATTCTGAGATGCCGGACAAACCGACTGTGGCAATTTTCGGAGCGACCAACTTCGGCAGCAAACTAGCGGAGCACTACCTCAATATGGGCTCCAACGTAGTAATCATTGAACCCGATCTAGACTCAGCTAATGCAATAGTTGGGTCCCGCATTGGCGTCAATAAGAGGTTGGACGTGATACACGGTGATCCTCAGGATGAGGATCTTCTACGCGAACTCGCAGTGGAAGATCACGATATTGCAATCTCTACTCTAAGTGATGATAATCTGAATATCTCGATAGCTATGAGGACATTCGACAAAGGCGTTTCCAGAACTGGCTTAATTCTCAAGGATAGGGCCCTAGTCGAGGCAATTCAGCGTATTGGACTCAGGCCTGTGAGTAAGCGCAGAGTGGCAATAAAGTCGATTCTCAAAGCCATCCACATGCATGTCCCAGGACTATACGAGCCAATTCCCAGAATCCCATCTTTGGTATCTATGTCTGCCGAGATAAATTCCGGAAACGGACTACTAGGGAAGGAATTGCCAGAAGTCGAGGATATAATTGGGGCTAACCTAGTCATGCTGGAGAGGCTCGATAATGATGGAACATTCAACAACATAATCGAGGAAAACATCGGAACCATCCAAGAAGGTGACAGACTCTACTTGATCCTTGAGATAGATGATGTAGGCAAGGCCGAGGAGATATTGCGGAGCTAGTATGCGTTGGGGAGTAGTTAGCCTAATTCTCGGCTGGACTATAGGGCTCGTCTCAGTACCATTAGTTGTAGTCGGTCTTTACAGCCTCTATGTCGAGGGATTCGAACAGGCCATTCGCACCTTCGCTATTCCGGCGATTATTTCGCTCTCATTGGGCTATTTGATGATTTTCCGCTCAGGCGTTTCTGAACCTTCATCCCTAGTTCGAGATAGAGAGGCATTCGCTTCTGTGGCCCTTGGTTGGATCCCTGTGGTCATAGTGGGGGCCCTTCCTCTTTGGCTAGGGGGTATGTTTCACGGCCCCTTCGGTGATTTCTGGAACCCAGGGGGGGCAAACTCAACCTCTCAGATGATGTATGGACTACTCCACTCTTGGTTCGAGTCGATGTCTGGATTCACAACTACTGGGGCTTCCATTGTAGACCCAGCAACTAGTCCTCTTTGCGGATCTGGAGCCGTCGCGTTAAACGATTTCAGTGGCGACTGCCTTGGTAGTCAGAGAAAAAGCCTGATTCTATGGAGGTCAGTTTCTCAATGGATTGGCGGGATGGGAGTCATTATGCTCGGACTTCTCATCTTCTCAAGGGCCCTAGGAGGGGGCATGGCATTAGCTAGAGCAGAGTTGACAGGACCATCAGTTTCGAACCTTGGAACTACTCTCGAGAGCACGGCTAGGAAACTCTGGGGGATATACGTGGGTCTCACCGTACTCCAGGCGATACTCCTCTCACAACTGACTAGTATGGGCCCATTCGATGCAGTCAACTATGCTCTAACAACAATGCCTTCAGGCGGTTTTGGAACAACTGATTCTGGAATAATGCAGTTTGATGACTACATTATTGAGTCGATTGTGATGGTCTTCATGCTTCTAACTTGTATTAACTTCAGCCTCCTGTATTTCGCATTCTCAGGAAGGTCGAATGAGATTTGGAAGGACGAGGAGCTTCGAACGTATCTGCTGATTGTCTTCATCGCATGGATTGCCATGGCAGTCAATATATCTCGCTCTAGCGATTTAGATTATGGGACATTTGAGTCCATCAGACACTCCATGTTTCAGGCAATCTCAATCACCAGTACTGGTTACTCTAGTGCAGATTTCTCTCAGTGGCCAGTCTTCAGTCAATTTGTTCTGCTACTTCTGATGATCATAGGGGCCAGTGCTGGATCTACTGGTGGCGGACTCAAGGTGCTTAGGATCCGCATTGCCTTCGAACTGGCGAAGAGGGAGGTCATGAAGATAATTCAGCCAAGGAAGGTTGTTGCGATTAGGTTCAATAGATCAGTTGTCGATGAGCAGCGGGTTTGGATAATTCTTGGAATGGTAAGCTCATGGATGGTCTTGGTCACAGCCTCTATGCTCACTATTTCCTTCCTAGAGCCAGATTTGACTATGACAGATGTACTCTCTGTTTC
>LUSA01000075.1 GCA_001629235.1 Marine group II euryarchaeote REDSEA-S43_B8
GCCTGGGGCTGCTCCACTGGAGGTTCCGGTGACATAGCTCTCGTTACCTATTTCTTGAAGTGTGTAGACTTCCATTGAGACGTTCAGGGATCTATCTATGCTCCCAGCCGCCTCGACGAAGGCAGTTGGGTCTGCCTGGCCGAAACCGAACTCGTTGTCGGGACGGGTTTCTAGTACGCTGCAGTCGTTGAATCCTGGGTCGTTCAAGAGTTGGATGTCTCTCTCGATAGAGTGAGCGGAGATGATGTCCTTGAACTCTGTCGGAGTCAAATCGGGGTTCGCTTGAACCATCAGTGCAGCGATTCCGGCCATAAGTGGCGTGGCCATGCTAGTTCCTGACTTACTCGTGTACCCATCCTGAGTCGCTGCATCGGGAGCCATGATGCTGGAACCTATCGTAGCGACATCCGGCTTGACTCGGAAGTCCGAGGTATACCCACGACTACTGTAAATGGCGAGGCCTAGGTCCTTGTCAAGGCTGGCCACTGTGACTGGTAGCTCTGCGTCGCCTGGGCTGTCGATTGTGTTGCACCCAGCAAGGGTTGCTCCACCGAATTCGTTACCCGCCGAGAGAGTAGTAATGATTCCGGCCTCAACGACCATATCCATCTGACGGCTCCAAGCGGAGCTCCCGTCATTGTCGATGTGAACCTCGAACTGCTGTTCTCCCAAGGAGGAGGTGACTATATCGATACCGTACTTGTCCCTGTTGTCTATGGCCAACAGCCAAGGATGTTGATAAGGTAGGCTCCGGGAGCCGCACCGACATACCGCAAACCGGTTCCAGGATCTGTCTGTCCACCCCCGGAACCAGCGGCAATTCCTGCGACGTGGGTACCATGGGTGCCCGAATCATATGACGTGGAGGGGTCTTGTTCGTCATCAGTGAAAACAGCATCAAAGAAAGCAATAATCTTCGGATCGCAGTCCGATGGGATTGGCTGTGGCTCTGGATCCAGAGGATCTGGGTCGGGAGGGTCATCGATACAGGTAAAGGGGTCATCGTCCATGTCGTTAAGACCCTCATGGTCGCCACGAACTCCAGTATCGAGAATTGCGATTACAGATCCTGTTCCGTCTAGTCCGAAGTCATTCCAGACTGTGTCAACAGCCATGTTGGGAACGGCTTCGTGCATGTTCGTCTCAGCCAGTCCAAGGTCCTCGATCATCACAACCCCACTGAGTGATCTAATCCCATTTTCATCCAATATTGAGGACACGGGTGAGGTGGCCGAGACGGTATTGAGGTATCCGAACCTGAAAGTAACTTCGACCCCTAGTGACTCCAAGGCAGAGATATCAGCATCCGTTGGGTGGTGATCGTAGTCTACGAATATCCTAGCATGTCCTTCCGGGGCACGCCTCCACCAATCCCTCTTGACTTCCTCCGGTTGCTCAATTAGCCATTCCAGTCTGTCGTCAATGGAGTTGGAATCCTTGTCTCTGCTCCAATGTGTCCACCATTTCCAATGTATGTCTGACTCCACTGATGGGGCCCACTTTCCTTCGGCATCAAAACCGCCGTTAGGGACTTCTTCTACCCAAATTGAGGAAGACGCCATGGGAGCTATTAGGACCAATACAGCCAGGGGTAAGAACATCGAGCGGCGTCCGGCCATAGGTGCTCGGACAAATGGTCATGTTTGAGATTTAGGACTACAAAATTCATCCAATAACCTGTACTCCTTGCTCGTCGAAGTCCCAATCTAGAATTTGCCAACCCTCGTCCTCGATGTACTGAGTGGCATATTCCTTGCCGGTAGGTGAGCAAAGCAAAGCTGAGCACCCCCCTCCACCGGCTCCTAGCGCCTTCCAAGCTACGATCGATCCTGATTCAATCAGAGGCATGACTACACCGCGAAATGGATCGTGTATAGTGGGGTCGATCATATCGACGCCCTCGCAGACTCTCCTCAAAGAGGAAACTACCAAATCTCTCCTATCCTGTTGCAAACCGTTTGCCATTTCTCTTGCGGAACTCCTTATTTTGTGCGGATTTTCCCTGAATTCCTGCTATTTCCTGAGTAAGCAATTAACAGGTGCTTCTTCAGCCAATTCAATGAGGACTTCATCGGCTCGAAAGGCATTCTCTCTACCGAGTCTCCAATAAAAAGAAGGTGATTGAATCCGCCGAAGGTAGAGGCCCAATGATCTTGCCTCCCACAACGATTTTCTTTTGACTCTGAAAGAAACGCCTGTTCGGCTATTTCACCGGAGTCCTCTAATTGGCCGGGCGAATTTAGAGCCGCTACTGCAACATTCATCGCTGAACTGGTACCCAATCCGGAACCACGAGGTACTGGAAAGTCAAATTCTAAATCAGAATCTTTCACTTCCTCACGTTTCCTTACCCTAACTCTACGATTGATCGCGAAGTTTACTACCTCCCCTCCAAAATCTGTAGGATACGGGGGCACATCAGTCCACCCTCCAGCTAAATCCACCCTTAATGGAGCCGAGGATTCTGAGGGACCGCTCACAGTACAATGCGAGGGGTTCGAAGACATCACTTTTTCTAGACCGAAAATATCGGGTATCTATGGCCTCTCCGCGTGACATGGACATTGAGGTGGGAGAGGCAATATCTGCTTTCAAATCTGGAAGACCTGTGATGATATACGATTCGGACTACCGAGAGATGGAAACTGATCTTCTTTGGCATGCAGCAGCAGCGACGCCAGAAGTCATTAGATTGCCATAGGTAACGAAATTGGAGAAATGTTTGGCCTACCTTGGTTACAAGATATTCACTCTCACAAGTCTTTGGTGGAAGAGAATCCTGTTCTAGGACATCTAGTAACAGATGACCTCCAGTATGACTCTAGATCAGCCTTCACCCTTTCTCTTAACCATAGGGAGACTTACACGGGAATAACGGATAGAGACAGATCCCTAACAACTAGAAGATTTGGAGAATTATCTGGAGAACTGATTGAAAAAGGGGAAGATGGGACTAGGGCGAAAGAAAGGCTTGGAGAGGAATTCAGAACTCCTGGCCATATCCCCGTATGAAGAGAGTCTCCCGGTGGTCTAAAGACGCGTCAGGGCCATACAGAGCTTGCCGTTTCAATAGCGAGATTGGCTGGTTTGGCAGCTTGTACGATCGGTGCGGAGATGCTCGAACCGGATGGAGACGGCGCTTTGTCATTGGAAGGTGCTAGAACATACGCGAAAAGGCATGGGATTCCAATGATAACCGGCGAGCAGATTTCTACAATTTTCAATGAAAAAGATTAGGCGAGGCATCAGAGGAGGCTGGATGATGACTAGGGTGATGGCAGTTGGGATCTTCGATCTACTGCATGCAGGCCATCTGCACTATGTAGAGCAAGCGAAATCACTTGGAGAGGAGCTAGTTGTAGTAATCGCGCATGATGAAACGGTGAGAAAGCAGAAGCACGAGCCAGTGACGGGTCAGGACTTGAGGAGAAGGATGGTAGAAGGCCTGAAACCGGTGGACCAGGCAATAATTGGAAACCCACCCGGAGTGCCTATTTTCGAGATTCTCAAGCAGATAGATCCGGATTTAATCGCACTAGGGTATGACCAGAAGCACTCTATCGATGCAATTAGGAAAGGATTGGATCAACATGGTTTCGAACACGTAGAAGTGACACGGGTAGAAGGACTATCTGACGATCTAGATGGGACCAGGAAGATTATCGCAAGAATCCTGGATCTGTGGCCCGGTACAGAGGGTGGACCTTACGAGGAAGATTAGGATGTTTACCGGAATTGTTGCAGGAACTGCTCCCATAGTGGAGATTAGTGGTGACGATTCAGTACGTACATTTTCTGTGGATCTAAACGGATTCGATACTGATCTGGAAAAAGGTGCAAGCGTATCTTTAGACGGAGTTTGTATGACAGTAGTGAGTTTAGATAACGGGATAGTCTCATTTGATGCGATTTCTGAGACATTGGGCAGAACTACACTTTCCAAAAGGAGGGTTGGAGACTTGCTAAATGTGGAAAGATCGCTACGTCTTGGAGATGAGTTAGGCGGTCACATCCTCTCAGGACATATTTTTGGTACGGCAGAGATTCTGAAAAGAGAAGAGGCAGGGGATGGAGTTGATTTTCTGATCTCTATTCCAGAAGGGTGTGATCAATTCGTTCTAGAGAAGGGTTACATCGCAGTTGATGGGATGTCTCTGACGGTAGGAAAATGCGATGAAGGTGGTTTCTTCCTGCACATAATCCCTGAGACACTCAGGATAACGAGCATTGGGAATAAATCTGAGGGAGATTTGGTGAACATAGAGATAGACTCCAGGACACAAGCAGTGGTAGAGGCAATGATGAGGATGGGTGTTGAATCTTGAATCTAGGTATTGTCTGCGGGTCTTTCCACAGGGAACAAGTTGAGAGGATGCTGAAATTTGCTATTGATGAGGCTAGTTCGAAAAATTGGGAAGTGTCTGAAGTCGTATGGGTGCCTGGATCGATGGAAGCCCCCCTAGCAATAGATAGGATGCTTCAGAGTACCGAAGTACAAGGAGCAGTAGTGTTGGGAATTATCGAGAGAGGTGAGACTGATCATGGCCTAGTGATGGGGCAGTCGGTCACTAAGTCAGTGATCGAACTTCAAATCAAGCATAACAAGCCCATAGGATTGGGAATCATAGGTCCAGGGGCGGAGCCGGAGCATATCGAGCCACGACTTGAGCCTCATGCCCGATCGGCAGTTGGCGCAGTAGCGGCAATGTCTGAGTGAGAGAAGGTTTCACTCGCCGGGAAGGCTCATAGAAGGCAATTCAGTCGAAGTGGCTTCGTCCATATCCTCTACGGTGATCAGAGGTGTCAGCTTTCCATTGAAAACTCCAGATGCTCCGACGTGGAGAGAGAACTTCACGGCCATTGCCTGTGGGACATCGGCAATCATCATGAAATCCATCTCGCCGAACGACCAGTAGTAGGCTTCTAGTGACCCCCCCATGGCTTCAACTATCCTCATCGCTTCTTCCTTCCTTGCCTTGCCCCCATCTTTTAGTAGGCCTGCGGCACCTTCCTTAGTGTAGTTTCCAGAATACATGTATTTTGGCATGAGTTGGCCGCTTGATGGTTGTTATATTACGATTTCTTTCTCTATTTTATCAAAATCGAGCGGGATTTCTGACTGTCAAGATTCAAGGGATGCCTTACACCTCGGTAGCTTATGGGAGAGGATGTCAGAAGTGTAATCATTGTTGGTTCTGGACCTGCGGGATACACTGCAGGCCTATACACGGCTAGAGCCCTGCTGAATCCATTGATGTTCGCCGGTTACATGTCCGGGGGTCAACTAATGCTAACGTCAGATGTTGAGAACTTCCCCGGATACCCCAAGGGAATAGGCGGGCCCGAAATGATGATCGATATGAGGGAGCAAGCTGAGAGATTCGGTTTGGAGGTTCATGACAAGAATGTCGAAAGAGTCGATCTTTCCGAACGACCCTTTCGAGTTTGGGTCGAAGGAGAGGAGTTCAGGGCTCATTCACTGATTATTTGCACAGGTGCAGAAGCAATTTGGCTTGGAGCAGAGGGTGAGGAGGAGCAGAAAGGACGTGGTATTTCCACATGTGCCACATGTGATGGTGCTTTCTTCCGAGACGAGGAGATCATTGTTGTTGGAGGAGGTGATTCAGCGATGGAAGAGGCTACTTTCCTGACTAGGTTTGCCAGTAAGGTTACTATTATCCACCGGAGAGATGTTTTCAAGGCGTCAAAGGTCATGTATGAACGAGCAGAGAAGCATCCTAAAATAGAAATCAAGACATTTAGGCAAGTGAAAAAATGGATTGCAGGCGAACAAGGCCTTACTGGGGCGGTACTGGAGGATCCAAGAGATGGATCGGAGGAGGAGATTAGTTGCGCTGGTGCATTTATTGCCATAGGTCACAAACCAATTACTCAATTCCTTGGAGAACAGATTGAGACTGACTCCGAGGGATATATAGTCCACAAGGAGAATACAATGACTGAGGTTCCCGGAGTTTTTGCTGCAGGAGATGTTGTCGACAAAAGGTATCGTCAAGCGATTACAGCTGCTGGCATGGGGTGCCAAGCTGCGATTGATGCAGAAAAATGGTTGGAAGAGCAAGATTGAGGACCGAAGGTACCTTGATTGGGCCCCCTTTCACGATGACAATGTCAGGCCATCTTAGTCCGGAGCAGAGAGAGAGATATGCTCGACACCTGGTCCTTCCGAGGGTTGGTTCTGAGGGACAGGAGAAATTGCTCAAATCATCAGTTCTTGTGGTAGGAGCAGGGGGTCTTGGATCTCCAGCGTTGATGTATTTGGCCGCTGCTGGAGTGGGCAGAATCGGGATTGTTGACAATGATAAAGTGAGTTCATCGAATTTGCAGAGACAGATAATTCACAGTACTTCTTCTATCGGAAGTGCGAAAGTTAAGTCTGCATCGAATTGGATTTCAGAATTAAATCCAGATATAGTGATAGAGGAAATTGAAGAGAAACTAACTAGTGAAAATTCGATTCAGATAATTTCCAGATATGACGTAGTTATTGACGGAACAGACAATTTCGAGTCGCGATATCTGATTGGTGACTCATGTGAGATTCTAGGAAAACCGTGGATTTTTGGAAGTATTCACAGATTTGAGGGGCAGGTGTCATCATTCAATTTCAAGGACGGCCCCAACTACAGGGATTTGTTTCCATCGCCTCCGCCACCAGAATTAGCGCCTAATTGCTCGGAGGCAGGAGTTCTTGGAATTCTACCCGGAATTGTCGGAACCGTCCAAGCTACCGAGGCGATCAAGATCATTCTTGGTATTGGAAACTGTCTGTCGGGAGAATTGCTAGTAATTGATGCCTTGACCATGGATTTCAGGAAACTTGAGTTTTCTTTGAATACCGAACGAGAAAAGGTAACATCTCTCTCGAAAAAGCAAGGGAAGGGGTTTTCTGAGATAGGTGCTAAGGAATTCTCCGAAAGAAGAAATGAGGGTTGGGCCCCATTCCTACTTGATGTCAGAAGATCCCATGAAGAACAAATCTCGTCTATTGGGGGCACTGATTCCAGAATAATGCATCTAGAAATACCTTCCAGATTGGAAGAGTTGCCCTCGCAAGGTGATATTGTGGTTTATTGCCGAAGTGGACAGAGGTCTGATGCCGTAGCCAGGTTCATTGTGGATTCCGGATTGTGCAATGGCATGATCTACAACCTATTGGGGGGAATTAATGCCTGGTCGGATGAGGTAGATCCTACTGTTCTTAAATATTAATGTGGTATATATTATCACAATATGCTTTTTTATTGTGGTAATTAGTCATAAAAATTGTTTAATTTTATATTTATTCAATAAATGTGGTAAATATAAACATAATATCTCTTTTAATTGTGGTAAATATTCTATTTACAATTATCTAATACCACATAATATTACTAATTGTGGTAAAATATGAAAATCTAGGCCAATATTGTTGTACTAGGCTCATTCGTGATTCAAAACAATATGGCGAGAGTTGGAATTTGGAAGTGTCCAGAATGCCAACTTCACCAAACCTGGAAGACTAGGTCAGATAAGTCAAACAAATTGGATCGTAAGTGTACGGGATGCGAGAAAAGGGTTCGAACAACCCTCGATAGGTCTGCCTCGGGGAAGGGCAGAGTGCGGAACGTCGAAATTTGGGAAAGGAATCCAAACGATTGGGCATCTCTAGAAGAAGAGGTTCGGAGAAGGAATGAGGGGTCTGTTGCAGATTCCATCGCATCTATTAATGAGAATGAAAACAGAAGATTGGCAGAAAGTTTTAGACCTTAACTTGAGTGGTGTTTTTTATTGCACAAGAGCGGTTTCTCGTCAGATGTTAAAGCAAAAAAAGGGATCTAAATTCTGTTTCAGAATGTTGGGATTCAATGAAATGTAAAGAGAAAATGACAGGTGAAGAGTTTCATGAATTCTCTCAGGAATTGATGAGAGTAATCGAGGAAAGATACCTGGAAAGGACGTTAGAGCCCGATCTATCTGGGCTTGCGAAATCAGAAATCATACCGATGAGGCAGGGTGAAGCATTCCTAAAGAGGAGGTTGGGCAGGCTGCTAATTGATCTGACACTTTGCATGAGAAGAATTGCATATTATGCTTCGATTACTGTGGAAAATAGATTAGAATGGCAGAGGAGAATGATTCGGACTCGATTAGTGGATGAGGAGTTGAAGGACCTCTTTGCGAATGGTTTGCCCACCCCAGATGGAGGTAGTTTTGGTGGAAAGGGTTTCAGATCTACCTGGCAGGAAGGAGTGGTGGCTTGCGCTACAGCTATGACGCGCGCAGTTGATTTGTCGGAGGAAAACCGCCACAATGCAGACATTGTAGCCCCAATGATCAGGGATATGGGCCTAGCACTTGCAATGGGACAGACTCCGATCGAGGTTTTTTCTGCCCAAATGGGCAAGGCAGAGTCCTACATGGACGGTGGAATTCAAGGAAGCGGCGGTAGAGACCTGCATATAGGGAACTGGGAGAAAGGAATCCTGCCCCCCACTGCACCATTGCCTATTGCAAGTGCAACAACCACGGGAGTGGCACTGGCTGCAAGTAGGCTAGGAGTTAGTAGATTCCACTTAGCCCCTGTAGGAGAGGGTTGTAGCAGTAGCGGAGAGTTCTGGGAGGCAATGAATTTCGCTGGAGTTCGTGGTTTGCCGATTTGCTTCATGATTCAGAATAATCAGATAGCACTTGATACACTCAATTCTGCTCAATCAGGAGCAGAGACATTCGGTGACAAGGGGCATGCAATGGGAATTCCCGCCTGGACTATTGATGGATCTGATCCAGCGCTATTCTATGCATCTACTGCAGTTGCTAAGGAGTTCGCCACGGATGGATGCGGAGCAACGCTGATCCACGTTGAAACAATGAGAGGTTGTGGGCACGCTCATCACCATGATGATTTGTATCTTGGAGCATCAAGCGGAAACCCCCCAGGTTATGTTGATAGGGAGTTACTGAGATACTGGTCCGAGAAAGATCCTCTCCCAAATCATAGGGAGTTATTGATTAAACTCGGAGTGGGTGAACAAAAACTCAACCGCATTCAGATGGAAGAAGAAGGTAAGGTGGAGTCGGCCAGGAGCCAATTGGAAAAAATGGAGTGGCCGGAGGGAAATTCGGTTGTCAAGGGAGTTACATCAATCTCGGACGCGACAAGCCACGAGAAGCAACTACGGAGGATTGACGGGGCAGGAGACATTTCGAGTACCAGTCTAGATTCTGGGGAGCTCTCAATAGAGTTCTCAGATGCTCCCAATTCTTGGAGTTACAGTAGAGCAATTCAGAATGGCATGGCAGCACTTGCAGACCAATTCGGCAATCAGATGGTGTTCATGGGCGAGGATATGGAAGTAGCAGGTGCATTCGGAATGAATCTAGGGCTCAAGGCTAAGGGTCATCAATCAAAACTTCTCGATATGCCATTATCTGAGGCCATAATTATCCACTCAGCGACAGGAGCGGCTCTGGGTGGGATGAGGCCACTGGCAGAGATACAGTTCGGAGGATTTGCGGCACTGGCAATGAATCCTCTAGTCAACAATGCGGCCCAATTGAGATGGAGATGGGGCGCAGAGGTACCGATGACAGTGCGAATTCCCCTAGGAGCGAAGACCAGGAGTGGTCCATTTCACGCTAATATGATTGAATCATGGCTAACAAACGATCCGGGATTGATCATTGTGACTCCAAGTAATCCTCAGGATGCTTATGACCTGCTTATTGAGTCACACCATCTACCAGATCCTGTTGTCTATCTAGAGCATATTGGGCTGTACGGACTTAGAGGGGGCATAACTGGCTGGGGCAAATCAATCAATCAAATAGTGGATACGGAGGCTGTAATGAACAGACTAGAAAATGGAGATAGTTCAATTGGCAAAGCGAGAGTAGTCAGAGGAGGCGAGGATCTTACAATTGTCACCTGGGGTGCCATGGTACACGTTGCACTTGATGCAGCAGAGAATGTGTCAAACAGGGGGGTTGAAGTCGAAGTTGTGGATCTGAGAACTCTAGTTCCTTTTGACTCTGGGACATGTATCAACTCGGTTCTCAAGACTGGCAGACTAATCGTTCTACAAGAGTCGCAGTGGACTGGTGGCTTTGGCCATACAGTCTCGAGCAGGATTATCGAAGAGTCGTTTTGGAGGTTGGAAACTCCTCCCGTAGTGATTGGAGCATTGGACACTCCTGTCCCTTTCTCACCAACACTTGAGGACCATACTATACCAAGTGTCGAAGTAGTTTCCAGACATATCGAGAGAGCGTGTACAAAATGAAATCCAACGAAATATCTGGAAAAGAGTAAATTGTGAAATGTCTCAGGAGTAGAATATGGATGAGACTGTAGTTGACGTTGCTTTCGTCCTTATCGGTTTTGCTTTGCTAATGTTCGGAGGGGAGGCTCTTGTTCAAGGGGCTACTAGGATATCACAGAGCCTTAGCGTATCGCCTCTAGTAGTTGGATTCACAGTCGTAGCTATTGGAACCTCACTCCCCGAACTGGCTGTTGCGATTGAGGCTATTGATAGTGGCGTACCGAATATTGCAGTTGGAGGAGTCCTAGGTTCTAATGTCGCAAACGTGATGTTGGTCTTGGGAGCGGCAGCCGTCTTAGGGGCTAAATCTGATGTAGAAACAGGGGTAAACAGGGATGCGATAGCAGTAGTAGTAGCCACTCTGTTCATGGCAATATTCGTTTATTTTGGAGAAGTTCCTCTCCTAGGGGGCGTCGTGATGTTGACATGTCTGATTGGTTACTACTACTACACCTACTCAGTTGCAATATCGGGGGAAGATCAGTATGAGTTTGAAGACTCATGGCTACCAAACAAAATGTCCCTTGCAATCCCCTTCTGTGTTATGGGTGGCGGGATGATATGGTTTGGTGCTGAATTACTAGTATTGGGATCAACCGGTATTGCTGAGACTTTCGGAGTCTCGGAGGCCGTTATTGGTCTGACGGTGGTAGCACTGGGGACTTCATTGCCCGAACTGGCTGTTACACTAGTAGCTGGGATTAGGGGGCAAGGAGGGGTTGCCGTAGGAAACGTACTAGGTTCCAATGTGATGAACATCATGGGGATAATTGGAATAGCGAGTATTGTTGGGAGTGGAATTCCTGTCGATGTAGAGTTTCAGAGAGACATCTTGGTGGTGATGGTAACATCGGGATTCGTAGTATGGATGCTCATATCTGGAAAGGAGTTCACCAAAAATATTGGAACTATGATGATTTTAACTTACATATTCTACATGACATATCTCGGTGGTTTCCTAGAAGGATTATTTTAGCGAGATAGGCTAGTCGAGTTTTGGGAGAGATAGTGTGGAATGTGTCATTCTTGCGGCTGGTTCAAGCAGTAGGCTTGGCATGGATAAGGCATTGGTTGATGTCGGTTCTCAGACACTCATCAGTTGGATTTCACGAAGATTATCGAGTCGTGTGGCCAATATCACCATTGTTGCAAATGAGTCAAATTTTGCGGAAATTTCCAAAATTGTGAGTGATGTGAATGTAATCCTAAACCGAAATCCGCACGAAGGGAGAACAGGCTCTCTGAAAGTGGGGATCGACAGTATTGATTCCTCGCGGGCGGAGGATTACAGATTGCTTGTTGTTCCAGTAGATCGACCAGGATTCTCAGATTCCACTCTGGATCATCTAATTTGTTCAGAAGAGACCTGCTGCCCTATGAAGGAAGGCAGGGGTGGGCACCCCCTAGTGCTGACTTTCGAAGATGTCGACAAGGTAAGGAAAAGTTCAGCAAATTCACCATTGAGAGAAGTAATCGAGGCAAGTAGATTCGAGGTTCTAGACAGATTTCTAGAACTAAACATAGATACCCCAGAGGATATAATTAATCTACAAGAGAAACTACAATTGGTTAATGAATAGGATAGAAATTATCCATTTCTTATCCTGAGTTCTGAACTATTGAGTTTGATGAGTCCTCTTTCAAAATCGAGAAAATGGAGTATTGGATTCCTTCATGCTAAGATGTCAAATGATTTATACAAACTTGGAGTGGAATGGGTAATGCCAACCTCTGCTGAAGTAATCGAAGTGGTAGTTGTGAGCATGCGAGATGCCTTTCTAGCCGTTACCGTATTTGTTGCTTCGATGGTTCTGCTGTTCAGTTGGTTACAGTACATTACCGCTGGAAGGTTTGTAGACGTGATTCGAACGAAAAGGCGATGGCAGCCCGTAATCGGTGCCATTATGGGCATCACTCCTGGTTGTGGCGGAGCCATTGTAATCATGCCAATGTACACTAGAGGTTTCGTCAGCTATGGAACCGTAATAGCCACTCTGATCGCAACCCTCGGGGATGCTGCGTTCGTCTTGATTGGTGCTGCTCTCACTGACTCCTCTTTCGTGGCTCCCGCAGTAGCGGTACATGTCATCTCCTTCTTGACAGGAGTTACATGGGGCTACCTCATAGATGGATTGAGTATCACGCCACAGAGCCCTTTGGGTGGATTGTTACTTAGATCCGAGTCGACGAAGGATCAGGGAATTGTCAAATTGGGGGATTTGGAAGATACACAAACAGTCTTTGATGATCTTGGAAGAGAAGATGAAAGTGGCCCGGGTTATTTCCTTCTTCACCAAGGTTACACCTTGTGGTGGATAGTTACCTCAATTGGATTGGTATTCGCAGTAATGTTACTTGTTTGGAGTTCTCAAGACCCTGATTTTGAGCTTTCAATAGAATATAACCCATTTACGTTACATGGTTTCATAACTTGGATAGGTTTGATAGGTACAACTTTGTCAATAATCCTGTATCTATCTCAGAAAACCTGGATTCGTGACGATACAGAAGCTTCTATTGGAGACAAACTCTATTCGATGAGAGAGACATTAATACACTCTGCAAGTGAAACTGCATTTGTCACGTTCTGGGTCATGGCTGCTTACCTAATTTTCGAGTTTACCATGCTATTCTCGGGAACCAACGAAGCAGACTTAGCCAAGTATGGTGATGGGATTTTTGCAGTTGTAGTCGCTTCTTTCATTGGATTAATACCCGGTTGCGGACCTCAGATTATTGCCATTACCGCCTATACAAAGGATCTGATCTCATTCCCGGCTCTGGCTGCGAATGCGATTAGCCAAGACGGAGATGCTCTTTTTCCACTTTTGGTCAGACACAGGCTAGCTAGCCTCTGGGCCACGCTACATACAACTATTCCTGCCCTAATTTTAGGAGTCGCGCTTTTGATTCTGGACGTATCTTTCTAATTCCGAGGTATACTCAAACGTATCTGATTATCTTCACAACTCCAAAGGTCGGCACCCCGACGGGTCTTTGTGACAGTCGCAGTCCTAAACTGGGCCATCAAGAGAGTAGAAGCTGGAGAAAGAGTCGCCATTGCATCGGTGGTCCAGGCCAGCGGGAGCGTTCCCGGGAAACCAGGAGCAAGGCTAGCAATCAGCTCCTCGGGTGAAAAGTTCGGAACTATCGGTGGTGCAGGATTGGAGTTAACGGTGGAGAAGGAGCTTCAAGAAATTCTGTTCCGAGATTTGTCTGACCTAAGAAAAAAAGGAGGGAAAGTTGAGGCATTCCTGCTAAACAGAGACGGCAAAGGAAAAGAGGCATCTGCCCTCGACAGTCTATGCGGAGGTCGGGTGACAGTAGCCATGGAAGTGATTACTCCGCGACCTCACATCTTGATTGCGGGCGGGGGACACGTTGGTCTTTCGATTGCAAGGGTGTGTGATTCTCTCGAATGGCCGTATAGCGTATTCGATATCAGAGAGGAATATTGTAACCAACAGCGTTATCCAAACTCTGAGGGGAATTTCTGCTCATCTGTCGAGGATTTTCTCAAGAGCGAAAGTAAGGATTCTTTGGCTCGTTTTTCAGATATTCTACTGTTGAGTCATGATTGGTCGGTTGATGAAGAGATGCTAATTGGATTACTACAATTATGCAAAGAAGGAAGGAGGCCCAGGATTGGGGCAATAGGATCGAAGAAGAAATGGTCTGCTTTCGAGAAGAAGGCTATTGAAAGTGGGGTGGAGAAGTGGCTTTTAGAATCTGTAAGATGCCCTATTGGCCTCGACATTGGGGCGGATACTCCGGAAGAAATTGCAATTGCGGTTTGTGCAGAGGTTTTATCCATCGAAAGGAAGAACGTATCTACCTAAGTATCAAATTAGTTGTTAAATTCGGAGGGTTGTGAAGGTCCTGACGACTCTAGTC
>LUSA01000076.1 GCA_001629235.1 Marine group II euryarchaeote REDSEA-S43_B8
CCCGCCACTGACATATAGCAATACAGGGTCTTTGCAACCAGTTTGGTTTCTACCTACCTCTATATGAGCAACGCAGTGATTCACCCCCAATAGTGGTACGGATAGTCTCGTAGACAGAGTTCTAGGAGAAACACTTGACATCGGAATTGGGAATATGCTAGACAAATTCGCCAGAACTCAGGGTATCCCATTCCCGGGCGGACCCGAAATTGAAAAATTATCAAATGAGTTTTCTGAGAAAGGTGATACCAGTCTCGATGATGTATTATTGCCATATGGGGTTCACGGAATGGATTTGGCATTCTCGGGGATGCTTACATCAGCGGTACAGAAAGTTGCCGAGGGCAAGTCCCTGGGAGAAGTTTGTTGGTCTCTCCAGGAACATTCATTCGCTACTTGCGTAGAAGTAGCTGAGAGGGCATTAGCGCATACGGGCAAGGATGAGCTTTTACTCGGTGGAGGAGTTGCCTGTAATGAACGACTTAGAAAAATGAGTAAAATGATGTGTGAAGATAGAGGTGCAGAATGTTTCTGGCCCGACAAGCCATACTGTATTGATAACGGCACTATGATAGCCGAGTTGGGGCGTAGAATGCTTGAATGTGGATTAGAAACAGAACTAATGGACAGTGGAATCGACCCATCACTTAGAACCGATAACACAGCAGTAGTTTGGTCATGATAGTCGCGAACTCTTATGAGAGTCCTTAGGGCCGGTAGAATGAGGGTTGATTACACAGTGCAGAGGAGAAGGAGGAAGAAGGCAGCACCGAAGAACATCTTCGGAGCAACTTCACAGACATCTTCCAAGGCAAAATCAGGTAGTATTTCTAAACCAAAATCGCCCAAACCTAGGTCACCAAGAACAGCCCCCCCATCTGCACCTGGTTCTAGGCCCAAACCCGTTCTAAATCCAAAACCTTCTACAATTAAGGAAGTTAAGCAGGATCAACAAACTGATTCAGTAGAGGCAGAAGAGCAATCAGCCGATCCTCAAATCACAGAGCCTGAAGAAACAATACTAGAGAGCCAGATTCTGGGTGTAAAAAAAGTTGAAGAGACATCTCAGGAGAAAAAATCAACGAAGTCGAAAAAGAAGTCTGATGAAATTACAACCAAAGTGGAACCTAAGGTCGAAGACTCCGGTAAAAGTCTGAAGGCTAGGCAGATTATTGAAGATAGCATACTTAGGGCATCACTTGCAGCAGAGAAAGAAAAAACAAGTAGTTTTTCCAAGAAAAGCCCATCGGAAACTAAAACCGAGCCTAAGAAACCTCAGAAAAAATTCCGTAGCAAGACGTCATCATATCAGCCTGCTAACCAGAGGTGAGAGGCAGACTACCAAGGAGGCCAAGGATTTCCTAAAGGAGAAGCTAGATGAGGGCATCATAGATGATGACCAAATGAAATCGTTAGAGAGTGTCGTGGACGGTTATACAATCCGACGGTAGCCTGAGAATGGTTCTTGGGATGTCACCACTTGGCATATCCATGTCAACAATCGACGCTTCTGATTATGCCTCCAATCCGGGCTCTTCAGGAGATCCACCATATAGGAGGGGAATCCATCCTGGAATGTATGCCGATAGACTGTGGACAATGAGGCAGTATGCTGGTTTTTCGTCACCCAGTGAGACTAATTCTCGATTTAGGAGACTCCTCGAAAATGGACAAACAGGACTATCAGTAGCATTTGATCTACCCACACAATTAGGCATGGACTCGGATGACCCACTTTCCTCAGGGGAGGTTGGTAAGGTAGGGGTTGCAATAGACTCAATTCACGATATGAGGCAGCTATTCGAAGACATAGACATGTCTTCAATATCCACCTCCATGACAATCAATGCTCCAGCAACTACGCTGCTCGCCCTTTACGTATCGGTGGCAGAAGAGAAGGGAATTCCAAGCTCTGATATTTCTGGTACAGTTCAGAATGACATCCTGAAAGAATACATTTCTAGGGGGTTGTACATTTTCCCCCCCGATCCATCCATACGCTTGACTACGGACTTAATTTCATGGTGCGCCTCAAATGCCCCCAGATGGAATACAATTTCAATTAGCGGATATCATATGAGAGAGGCAGGATGTACGGCCGTTCAGGAAATTGCTATGACATTATCAAACGCAATTTATTATGTCAGAGAGGCAATCAATAAAGGGATGGATGTAGACGATTTTGCACCAAGAATCTCCTTCTTCTTCGCATGTCATAACAATTTCCTAGAGGAGGTAAGCAAGTTTAGGGCGGCCAGACAGCTTTGGTACGAGATGGTCGAAAACGAATTCTCACCATCCAATCCCAAGTCATCACAACTTAGATTTCATACTCAAACATCAGGAGTCACACTCACGGCACAACAGCCAATGAACAACGCAATTAGAGTATCATATCAGGCACTGGCATCTGTATTGGGAGGAACCCAATCACTACACACTAACAGCTTCGATGAGGCACTTGGTTTACCTACCGAAGAATCTGCTAGAATTGCCCTGCGCACACAGCAGATTATCGCTGAAGAGACCGGAATCAGGGAACATGCTGACCCCCTAGGCGGTTCTATAGTGATTGAGACTATGACAGATTCGCTAATCGAAGATTCGAGAAATATGATTAGCGAAATAGAGTCTCTCGGGGGAGCAATGGAATGTGTAAAATCCGGCTTCCAACAGAGGGCCATTCATGAAAGCGCTTGGACTCATTTACAAAGGGTAGAGAATGGGGATGAACTCGTCGTTGGCGTCAATTCTCATGTCAATGAAGCCGATCTAGATTTTGAGGGATTTGTCCTCGATACAGATGCAGAACTACGAAAGGCTTCCGAATTGTCAGAGATGAAGAAAAAT
>LUSA01000077.1 GCA_001629235.1 Marine group II euryarchaeote REDSEA-S43_B8
GAAGTTGGCAGCCCCCACTTCCTCGATGGACCTGTGGGTGACCGCATCGAGGTAGATTATTTCTGAGTAACCCTCGCTCTTTGCCATCTGAGAGGGAACCATTCCAGGTGCGTAGTTACCAATCGCCTTTACCCCTCCCGAACCTCCTGGAGCAGCCCTGTGGAACTCGTCCGAGACTCTGAGAGAGGTTGGCGTTATTCCTCCCTTGAAGTACGGTCCGACTGGTGAGACGTAGACCAGGAAAGTGTATTCTGGGGCAGGGGCGACTCCCAGTATCGCCCCGCTTCCGAATAGGAGCGGCCTGACGTAAAGCGCACCCTTGCCCATCGGTGGAACCCATCTGGAGTTCTCTCTCACGGTCTGCATTATTGCATTGAGGAACATCTCCTCTGGAACGGGAGTCATCCCGAGCCTTCGTGCCCCTTCCCGAGACCTCCTTGCGTTCTCCTGAGGTCTGAAGAGAACGATGCTACCGTCTGCCGCATGCTGTGCCTTCATCCCCTCGAACAGTCCCTGGCCGTAGTTGATAACCCCAGCAGCCGGAGACAGGCTTAGGTTCTGGAAGTCCTGCATCTTCCCTTGTTCCCAGTCATCTCCCTGCTTACAGGTGGCTATGTACATTCGATCAGTTTCCGTGAAACTGAAAGTGAGTGAGTCCCAGTCTACCTCTGGCAAACCGTCTTCAGTCATCACGCGCACCCCGATTATTGTGGAGGGGAACGCCTCGGCTTTCAACGGTTCCGCTGGTGACCCCCCCGGCATGGTTATGGCCCCTCACGATTACGTAGGGTAAGGCAGTCGGTCTGAGTGCGGAATGCGGGTGAAGTCATGCAATGGGCAGAGGAGGTCTGTATCGTTTCGGGAGACAATAGGGCTTGGCCAGAAGAGCCAAAGACAGTCATCGAACTGTGGTGTAGATCAAGATCTGGACATTCTTCAATGCTCCTGGTCAACGGCCTGAGGCCGTATGTCGAGATATCCGATCCCAAGTCCGAAGGCAGTTCAGATGAACCAGAATCTCTGAGCAACGTCTCCTCCGTGAGGGGGGTTCAGGGGGAGCCCGAGTCAAGTGGAATGAAACTCTCCCAAGACGGGGTTGTCAGGCCCCACTACCGAGTCTACGTCAGAGACACTACCAAGGTCAGGGGAGTTAGGAAGTCACTAACTGAACAAGGATGGAGAGTGACGAGCGCGGATATCCTATTTTTTCAACGGCTCCTTCTTGATCTAGACCTGGGGCCCCACATCGCTATGAAAGGAGAAGTACTCTGGGCTGGTGAGAGAGCCCCAGAGGAAGCAAAAACCCCGGAGAATACCAATAGGGAGGCCGCTGAGAAGAGGATACAAGCAGTCGGCGGCTCGGGAATCTATCCTCTCGATATGGTAGTATCTTGTGATCTCAGTGGCTTGAGTAGGGCTGAACCGTTCCCAGCCCCATTCGTCACCATGTCTTTCGACCTCGAGACGAGCATCACAGACAACACCATACTGTGCGCGGCAGCCGTGGTGGACAGATACGGAGAAAGGAAGGAATACCCGATAACAGGTGCTGAGACCGAAATATTGGAGAAACTCACAGAAGTGGTAAGAACAGAGGATCCTGACTTCATAACTGGATACAATATCGATAATTTCGATCTTCCTAGAATGGAGGAGCGTTCAGAATATATCGACACGGAATCTGAGATGGACAGATCGACTCTTCTAGGATGGGGTAGGGTCCCGATAAATGAGACAGAGACTAAGCGTGGCTGGAGGAAGCCGGGGAGAATTTTTCCAAACAGGGAGCAGAACAGGACCTGGACAATAAAGGGCAGAATACCTCTAGATGCCTGGTGGCAGGCAAGACAGACCCTAAGGCCTCAGAGAGAGTCTCTGAGGTATGTATCACAACTCCTCTGGCCTGATGATGAGGAGATGCAGAAGATGGATATCGATGCAAGTAAGATGGACGAGGAATGGGCCTCCAGACCGGATGAGGTACTGGAGTACTGTGTACGTGACACAGTGCTACCTCTGGATATACTAGAGAAAATGAAGTCAATAGCTAGGAAGGAGGCCCTCGCATCGGTTTCTCTGACTACTGTAGATATCGCAGCAACCAGTACAACTAGCCGTTGGATAGACTCACTAGTTATTCGGCTAGCTGATAGGAGAACAACATCTGCTCGACCACCTTGGTTCGTGATGGTAGTGAAGACGATTCTCATAGCGTATCCCCCGTCACAAATACGAGATACATCTCCAAGGAAGAGAGGCTAGGTCTGGTGCCACAACTCCTTCAGGGTCTAATGGATAGCAGAGATAGACACAAGGCCGCTCTTGAGAAGGCGAACGAAGAGGGCGACGATGCCGAGGCTTTCCTCCAAGATCAGTTGCAGTACGCTGTAAAGATCTTGATGAATTCGTTCTATGGAGTCTTCGCATCGAACTTCTACAGATTCACCCATCCGAGCCTCGGTGCGAGCATCACGGAGTGGGCACGTCATAACATCAAGGAGATAATCTCCAAGGTCGAGGAAGACGGTGATGACGTGGTGTATTCCGACACCGACTCGATATTCGTAATCGCACCAACTGAGGGAGCCCCTATGAATAAACCACCGGGGGGGGTGGAGCTTGGGGGTTGGGAGAAAGCAAGGAGCTCGACTCTTGAATTCGGGCAGTCACTAGCTGAACGATTCACCAGAGAGGGAGCCGAGCTGGAGTTTGAGACCGCGCTCTCCTCTTTCTTCAGCCACGGAGCGAAGAAGCGCTACGTAGGCAGGGTCGTATGGCCCAGAGAGGAGATGCTGATTAGAGGGTACGAGGTAAGGCGAACCGACTCTTTCCAACTCCTCTCCGACACAATGACCCAGATGTTTGAGATGATACTGGATGGTAACGAAATTGGCGCCGTCGACATGACCAAGTCTGTAATTGACAAGGTTAAGGCTGGAGAAGTAGAAACGTCTCAACTCATAATCAGTAGGTCCTGTAAAGGAAAGTGGAACAGCAAGAAAGAGGAATGGGACTTCAGCGTTTACAAGAATGAGGACGGACTTCCCTACGTCAGAGCCGCCAAGCAGAGGATTGCCGAAGGTCTACAGTTCACCCCTGGCATGAAGGTAGGCTACATCGTCACCGAGCCCGATGAGAATGAGAAGAAGTTAGGCGTGAGAGCATGGTTGGTAGATGAGATAGGCGGCGATCCACCTGAGTACGATAGGGAATACTACGCTAAGCGACTCGCTAAGTCACTAGGACGAGTCACCGAGGCCTTCGGATGGGACGAAAAGAACTTACTCAAGGGCAATAGGCAGAGCAACTTATTCGATTTCTAGGACATCAAGGAGCCGTAGGATTGATTTCACTCCACTGAGGCCCACACACCAGAATGGCAAGGACCGGAGACCTAGCATGCCTGATGGTGATGGTGTTTCTAGCACCAATGCTAGCTGGATGCACAGACCTACTGGGAAGCAATAGCGCACCCACTGCGACCATGTCAGTGGACCCGAGTGGAACTGTGAAGGCAGGCGACCCAGTGACATTCAGCGCCGCAGGGTCTTCTGATCCAGACGGGGACGACCTCACCTTCGAATGGGACTTTGGAGACGGGAATACTGGAACCGGATTGACCACGAGCCACACATATGCGCAGCCAGGCAATTTTGTAGCAAAACTAGCAGTAGGAGACGGTACACACGAGGCATCAATCAGCAAGACGATTACCGTAGTCGACTCATCTGCTAGAGAGCCGAATGCAGAGATTACTTCCAGCAAGGATAACGATTGCGAGGGAGAGGAGTCATCCGCTAGTGGAAATATGGTGATTGTTTGGGTGTGCGAGGACGATAACGATGTCAACGAGCGTGAAGTTGAGGTCTCAGCAACCGTAGCTTTGGATGGCTCAGACTCATGGGCAGGTTGCGATCCCGATGACTCAAGTTGTTACTCCGAGGAATATCTGGTTGAATGGAAGTGGGATCTAGACACATACACGGACTCTGATAACGATGGAATCACAGATAATGACGTCGATGCAACAGGTGAGACATATACATGGGAATCCAGACCCGCAGGAGCTTGGGAAGTCAAGTTGACGGTAGTGGATAACAATGGTTTCGAGGATAGTACAAAAT
>LUSA01000078.1 GCA_001629235.1 Marine group II euryarchaeote REDSEA-S43_B8
AATTCGGGAGTCTGGAAAGAATTCAGTTTTCGCCCAATTTGAGTATGCTAGCCATACCCGTACCTCACGATGATGCAGATAACGTAGCATTGGTTGCTAGCGATGGGAACGGAGAGAGAGCCGCGATTGTAACCGATTTAGGGGAGGCTCCAGATGACTTAGTCAAGCATCTCTCGAGTTGTAACCATATTTCCATAGAGGCTAACTACGATCATGAGAGGCTCATGTCTGGCCCATATCCTGATTCCCTGAAGAGGAGAATCTCAGGAAGAGGGGGTCACCTTTCCAATAGCCAAGCTGGAGAAGTACTCCTTCGTTCAATGAATAAGGACCTGAGGAGCATTGTTCTTTGCCACCTCTCGGAGAGTAATAACGCACCCCACCTTGCTGAGAGTGAGGTCCTTCTAGCGATAGGGGACGAGTTCGAAGGAAATATCTCGATCTCAAAACAATTGGGCCCAGAGTTCAGCTACTGGACTGGCCAGGCAGAGCCCAGCAAAATTCTGGCTTCTTGACTATCTTCCCATTACAGCCCTGTGGACTGAGTTCTGGACTTCCTTCATCCTTCCAACGGCTCCGAGCTCCCTGAATAGAGACAGCGATCTCTGGAGATAGTTCATCCTCTGAGATCGATCGGATTCGACTTCGCCCAGTCTCGCTAGTAACTCTCCCTGCAGCATTCTAAAGTCATTTGACTCGGCTACGGCTAGACCGTTTAGGTAGTGCTCGGCTGCTTCCTCCCTTCTACCTGCATCGATCAAAACCTGACCGAGTAGCATCTCTACTTCCACTGTACTTTGTGGATCATTCTGATCGGATAGGGTGTCGAGTGCCCCTGAGTAGTGTAGAAGCGCTAGGTCATTATCTGAAATTTTTGCGTAGTATCTGCCAAGAACCGCTCTTGATCTAGCGTGTAGGAAATCCTGATTGGAATCCTTGGTATTCTCATAGGCAAAAAGAGCATGTTCCCTTGCCCTATCTAGCTCGCCCATCTCAATAAATGCAGAGGCTAATCTAATTCTAGCCTCATTTAGTTCTGGATCTTTCTCTTTGTCCAGAAGATCCTCGACATTCCCATAGACCTCGAGTGCGCGACGAGAATCCCTCCTCCTACGGAAAATATGGCCCATGTTGTTGTAAGTCCTAGCAGCGCCTACTGCGTCTCTAATATCAATCTGAATCTTGAGTGCGTTCCTATGCAACTCGAGAGCATCGTCCATTGCACCCCTCTTGACGGCTATGTCTGCTCTGGCTGATAGTAGACGGGCTAACTCGGAGCTTGGCATGTTAGCGCCAACGTGCTTTGTTGCAGCGTCGTATTGCTCCTCTGCTTCATCCCACCTTCCCTGAATAGTCAGTATATCTCCCTTCAGTTCTCTGATTAGTCCCCGACTCTTTGAGTCAAAATCACTACTTTCCAGAGAGTTGAGAATTGAGAGAAGCTCTGTGTGTCCAGAACTTACTAGGCCGTGTCCTTCGGTAAGCAAAACCTCTGCTAGACCCTCTTCATCTCCAGTCTGACTCAAGTGGTGAATGAACTCTATTCTATCTGCAGCATCGTCCATTTTCCCTCGGTACCATTTCACTGCTGCAGCATGGAGATCTGTTTTCATTTCATGGTCCATGGATCTGAGTAAGAACTCCCTTACTAGATCGTGAACATCGAAATTTTCTGCATCTGACTGTCTAGCTAGTCCCTTTTCTACCAATTCATCAATCAGGTCGACGCTTCCCTCGATTTGATGGATTGCTTGGATAGGAACTGGCTCTCTGAAAACCGCAATTGCTCCTAATAGCCGTTTCTCGGTTCCTGAAAGCCTACTGAAAATCTCCTTCTCCACAAATGCCTCTAGTGTGGCGTGAAAGGTCTCAGCAACATTGCCCCTATTGATTAGTTCAAGAATTAGTGGGTGCCCCCTCGACAACGAGTAAATATGCATGAATTGATCAGAATCCATCTTCGGCATGGCCGTGAGAATCTGTCTGCTGGATTCCTCATCTAGTCCCTGTAGAGGCATGACCAGGGTTACGATATTACCAGATTGGTCGGATTCGGGGACTACCATCCTGAATGATCTGGAGAACATCACGAGTCCCACTTCATTCAAGGAGTGAATTCTTAGAGTTAGTTCCCTCAAAATCGAGTATAGCGTCTCATCGCCAACTTTGTGCAGATCGTCTATTACAATCAGTGAGGGAGATTCGGATAAACCTGCAGAGATTAGGTTCACAGCCATACTAGTCTGAGGAACTGGGGTTGAAGCCAGATAGTCAGACAGATCGTTATGTCCGACTGCTGAGAGCCACTCGGCACATGCCTCAAGGAAGGCCCTAGATCCCTCCCAGTCCTGACATCTATGGTAAAGGAGGTTTCTCCGGTGTGTAAATCGGTCGAGAATCTTGGTAGAAAGTGAGGTCTTCCCAATTCCTGCAATCCCTGGGACCAGGATTGATGCCGACTTGGCTTCGAGGAGTTTGGCCATTACGTCCAATTCTTTCTCCCTACCATAGAATCTCCTCGTTCTAGGAAGGTCGTTTAGGTAGGAAACAAGTTGTTTCTCGATGTGTTTGGATAGGTCCCTCTCAACCAATTCGGATGAAAGTCCTGACAGGTCAATACCTTGGCACCCTCGTCGGTTAGGAAGTAGGCTTTCCTCTTCCTTGAAACGCCGGTGACATGCGCCTGGCGTTCCACAAGATGGCCGGCCTCCTTCATCCCAGATATTGCCCTAGGAACATTAGATCTAGCAATGGAGACCGCGTTTGCAATGCCCATCTGTGACAGTGCGAATGGGACTTCGACTTTATCCGTATGATCTACATAGTCACTTAGATGCAGGAATATCCTCTCCTGTACCCCAGGTCGTGAAGAAGTGCCCGCTGTCATGGTACTCAACTCTTAGACTCACTCAATAATGTTAGGAGAACCTGTGACGACGATTATTCCTGAAAATCTGGATCCGGGACCCATTCCTCTGAATCGGGATCCCAAAGCCACCCGGGATGGTCGTCATACCTTTCTAGACCTCTTTCTTCATCGGTATTTTCATTCGATTCTCCAGACCACCATTCTTCTCCTTCTGGAATCTGAGCAGGTTGCTTTGGCTCCTCATCTTCTTCGACCTCTATGCCAATGAATCCGCTGAAGAATGCCAGCACCACCAGAGCTACAAGTATCAATCCAGCCATTCCTAAGATTAACGCCATGTTAGTAGAGTCTGCAGTAGGCTCACCCTTGGAGATAGGAGTCACTTCAGTATTCTGGCCAGCATATGAGAATTCGGGAATAGAGGATTCTCCTTTGATTCTCGAGGCGGGGACTCCGAGTTCCCAAGTTCCATCATCCTGAACAACTGTTGTGTTTACTGGATTTCCTCCTATTGATACTGAGACTTGCTTTCCTGGCAGTCCGATTCCTGAATAAATCGCAATTCCGTCCAAATCTACCCAAGTCTGGTTAGGCTCTTGAATAGTAAATTCTAGAGGAAGGACCCGGAATGTGACCGGTAGTGAGTTTGCCTTTGAGTCCCAAGCATCTGTAGCGATGAAAATAACATTATTCAGCGTCCATGCATCCATATTCTCCTCATAGAATAGCATATCAGCCGGATCATACCGGGCTATCCCATCAGTTCCGACTCCCACAACTAGCGGGAAAATGTCATCGGAGTCAATGGATGGGTCATTGTAAACTGACATGAACTGGATGTCATTATCAATATCCGAGAAATATTCTTTCAAATCTATCTCCACGGTTGTGCACTTGTCAACCGAAATTGATTCAGTATCGCAATAGAGGATAATCTCGCTCTGCCAATCGGCTTGGGCGAACTCCGGTTGATTATTGCCTACGTTAGGAGGGTTGTCGGCGGTTATTATCACATCGACCCAACTGCTGTAGTCTATTCCGTCATATGAGCGGAACCTCAGTTGATACTCGGCGTCATGTCTAAGTTGGGTAGTATCCCAATTTATCTCCCACTCGCCTTCTTCAGAAAACTCGCCTGTGCTTGTTTCATGTACGGTGACGTAGTCATTTGAAACGTCCTTTACTTCCAGATCAACTCTGGTAACCCCTCCATCGAAGTCTCTAGCCACTCCACTAAGCAAAGTGTCCGCTGAAGAAGAAACACGTGTCCCTGACACGGGTTGGTTTACGCTAATCGTAGGCTGGCTGTTTCTGTTATCTATTGTTAGAGTAAGTGTTACGGGCTGGCACTCGTCAACTTCACCAATACAGAAGTCGGAGTCCGATGCCCAAATTGTGAAGGTGTAGGTTGTTAGTTCCCTAGGTCTAGTGCTGAAATCCCATTCCCAATCCCAAGTCCCGTCTTCATTTGTCTGGACTGGGCTTGTAACCTGGTAATTGGGTCCAGATATGTCCATGTACACCAGACCGATGTCACTATTGCAGTCATCTGGACACCCGTATGGGTCCTGGGCATATCCATCGAAAACTACTGAGCCTTCGTCATGTGACGAAAATGAGCTAGGCGATGAGACGAATACAGTGGGGGGTTGTGTGTTTAGTTTGACCGTCCTAGACACCACTGTGCTGTAGTCTATCCCATCGAAGGCTCGGAATTCGAAGGTATAGTCTCCCTCTCCTGCCAAACCCGTCATGTCAATGCTGTAGTACCATGAGCTGAAGGGTCTGTTGAATCGAGTTACTTTACCCTCGTCCACCCCGCTAGTGTCAATCGCATATTCTGCACTCTCCCATGATCCTGTAAATGGATTTCTGACCTGAACTTCGTGAACGTATCCGCCTTGATCCCATTGTGCCCTCTCATCAGTGGGGTAGCTGTTGGCCAGGGTCCCATCGTGTGCACTACCTGTGATGTTGACTATTCTTCGGAAGGAGTGCCCCTCTTCCTGTGTGACAATTACCGTCGGTGCCTGATTCTCGAGGTGAGCTGTCTCTTGCAGAGAGTTCTCTTCAAGTGTAAATTCACCTGAATAGTAGCCATATCCGAATCTATAGGCGGTATATCTGTACAAAGATAGCTCCCTTGTTCCTGCGTTGTAGTCGCAACTGGGGTCATCTGTATCAATAATCAGGTCACCGTCATTGTCGATTCCATCCGAGCAGGAGTCCTCGTACTCGTCATCAGCGAAGCCATCCGGATTGTCTCCACCACCTAGTCCTCTGAAGTCTAAATGAAAGTTAGAAGGAAGTGCTATCCAAGGCGTGAATCCATCACCGCCGGAGTTGACTCTGTAGAGATCGTTGCCGACTGCATCCTCCACTATGACTAGAGCATCACTGACCTTCTCCCCCCCAATCAGAGTCTGGAATCTGACCAACTCTGCCCTACTTACCTGGACTGCGAAGTGTGTTGGCTGTGTTGCAATCTGCACTTTTGACAGGTCCAAGTTTGTTAGATCTGCAAAAGTGAAGACAGTGGAGTTGTTATCCATGCTAACTCCCAATGGGAAGTTCCTCGGAGTCATATTCTGACAATTATTGCAATCCTTGACAGGGGTTGGGATAATGGCGCCCTGGAATTGGTTGTCTGGCCAGGCCTCCTGATCTGGCCAGGATAGTTTGACTGGATATTCCCCGCTAGGTGGGGATGGGATGTACTCAGACTGGGCGGTTACTGAGCTCTTAGTTACGTTGTATACCGATTCGGCTTGGTTCCAATCGTTCTCAGAGAAGTAGGCCAGGGATCCGTATTGCTGTGAGTCGGCATACCCGCTATCGTAGTTCTTGATCACTGCACCAGTCTTTTGGACATCGAAAGAGTTCCTCTGGATATCCAAGAGCGAGCCCACGGCCCTAATTCCATCTGCTGTACCGCTAGCAGTGATTATGTTGTCATACATTGTCACCCCTGTCAAGTATGCATGTAAAACTGGACAGGAGAACTGGCCCCCCCAATTAGTATCGCTACTACAGGTTCCGGCTCCGTCATATGAGATCGAATTGTTCGCCAGATAGAGTCTTGATGCAGCCTGGATAGAATATGAGTACATTCCTGCAACTACTGGAGTCAGAGAAGTTTCGAAAATTGAATTGTTCTCGGCTATTACGTCATAAGAACCGCCTAGCCATAATCCAAAGTATCCCCCTACTGGTCCAATCTCGTTCCTATGGATGTGGGCCTCGCTATTGTAAACGGCCACTCCTGATCCGGAAGCAGCGCCTCCGATATCATTGTCTGTGATATCTACAAGTGCGCCCGCGGCGGAAAAGATTCCTGCACCGTCAACTGTTGTAATTTCATTGTCCGAAATATCGAAGTTGAATGATGTCCCCCCAACTGCCTTCTTCCCGTTCAAGTCAATTCCGTTGCAATTCACATTGATGATGGAATTTGTTACACTGCCGGCAGAAGTCCATAGTCCGATTCCGAAATCCCCAGATTGGATGTCAGCATTGTCGATTTCGATGAATGAGTTCTCGGCCCAGATAGTGTGCCGGCCATTATCCCTGTTGCCGCAACCGTTGTTTGTTCCAGTCAATGAAATGTCGGACAACGAGAATGGGCTCACAGACGAGCCCGAGGAGTAAATCTGGAGAGCAGCTCCGACTATTCCGGTATTTGCATCTATACCAACTGCAAAGTCCCCCCCATTGAATGACGGTTGGGCCAGGTTAGTAGTTAGCACGCTGGATGTGTTGATTTGATTGAAAGACAGTTCAGTGAGAGTAGGGCTGGCACCATCAAGGACTAGGGCCCCATATCGAAACTCGCCCACTGCCGAGATATATTGTGGAATTCCCCAAGCACTATCGAAAGTGACGTATCTCAGACCCGTCTCAGCCAGATCTATAGAACTCCTCATCAGAACGCCTTCACTGCAGGAAGGATCGTCTATCCAGATCTCTTGGTTGCCGTAGCTCATCCCGTAGCACTCTCCGGTTGCGCTTGCGTTAACAGGTTCGCTCCACCTCAGGTTGATTCGCATAGCTGGACCTGCATTGGACGATGCTCCGCATGAAGCCACTCCAGCGCATAGACTACCCCTGACATCAAGATGGGTTCCGTTTGGAAACTCGATCGTGGCTCCTGGATTGATGATGAGTTTGGCACCGGGAGCTATCGTCACATCACCAGTGAGAGTGTGCACTCCTGCCCATGTCTCGGTCCCGGTAATTGTCCCCGAAGTAGTCTCGTTGGAGGCTGAAACTGTGCCAGCCGGCAAAGCTAGAGAAAGTAGAATGCTGAACAGGAACAATACCGTAAGGGAGAAAGACCGCATCTTTTTGTCCCGGGCCATTGTCCTTCGGACGACAACTGGCCAATATAACCATACGTTACGCCGGCGTCACTTTGCATCAGGTGAATCGGTAGTCTCAGTGTCTATTCCGAACTCCTTCTGAACCTGTGTAGACCACTCAATTGCATTCAGTAGACCGTACCCGCTTTTCTGGTCATGTATCTGAACTTGACCTGCTGTTTTCTTGGCCGAGTTAGCCAGTGCAACCTTGACCAGTCGCATCTCTTGCTCGTCGATTTCTCCGTCATCACCTGCAATTTGTTCTCCGTGAATTGCGAGAATTAGGGCCAGTGCACCCGTAACCATCACGGTAGAGTCACTAGTTCCTGTTGAGAAGGCGTAGGGAGGGTCTCTTTCGCTGTCTATGCACGACCAGAGATCAACTCCTGGGGCTAAAATCTCAGGTTTCTGGTTCGGGAAAGTCCTATTTTGACCTGTTTCTGGGTCGGCTAATGCCCCCTTGGCACTATCTTTCCATGGATCTCCTGATTTTCCATGCGCCCCTACAGCAATAACTCCTGGGAGACTTGCAGGGGATGAAACGTCCGAGGAGTTCTGCTCTGAGTCAATATTTCCTGCTGCTGCGACTATGAAAATACCCTCTCCGAGGGCTTCTTTTACTGCTTCAGTGGTATCTGATGAAGAAGCGAAAATGGATCCCGGCTCAGAGCCTAGGCTGAGCGATATGATATCGGCATCCTGTGAAATTCTACACCATCTTATCGCTTGAGAGACCATTCTCTCATTCGCAGACTTGCCATCGGGTCCAAGCGCTATCGCTACAGATAGGGAGACTTCTGGTGCTGCACCGACAAATGATCCGTTTGCGACTAATAGCCCCGCCATCAAGGTTCCATGACTAGCTTGGCCGATATCTCGAACCGGTTCGTTGACCTCAGTGTAGAAGTCTCGGAAGCCTTCCAAAGACAAGTCATAGAAGTCGGGATGGTTGATGTCTATTCCCGTGTCCACGATGCAGACATTGACCCCTTCTCCCATTGTTCCAGAACTCTGGAGCTCTCTAATACCAGAGTCCTCGAAAGCCCATTCCGAGTCCAGAACGTTACCAAGTACAGAATATATTGAAGGATACACGAGCATAATTGAGACTACTATGGCTGAGAATCCTACTGCCCCCCATGGCCAAAGGAAGTTGATAATTGGGCCCATTGGCCATCTTAGCTTCCTTGCCTCCTCATCAGTGAGGCCATATGCCTTTCCAGGATAACCTGGTGCATCTGTGTCTACTGCGGTAAGTAGGCTTGGGTCCTCGGGCTCTGGCATGAGTTCGAGATGCGAGATTCCACGCATGTTTGTCCAACCCTATCTCCGAGGTCGTAGTATTAGAACGGGGCGCTAACTCGTCTGGTTGGCCTCTTAGTGAAGTACAGGAGTGCAGCGATTAGCATGACTAGGAAAGCATAGGATAGGTACTGGAGACTGTCGTTCTCTTCAGAGCTAGTCCAGAGTTGCGCTTCGAATACACAAGATGTCTCGCCGTCAGGTAGGATATCATTACATGGTTCAGATATCTCATCAGTGAGTTCACCCTCAATGTAGAATTTGATGAAGTACTTCTTTGACTCGTCAAACTGAGTGAAATCCATATTAATCAAGAATGTGGACTCGCCCACTGCTGGAACTGAACCGCTAGATGTTGAGTTGACTCCAACGAAATTTTCACATCTTATATCCGAGCACAGCGCTGCAGAAAGAGTAACACTGTCCGCGTCTACATTACCGGAATTGGTGATATTCAAGGAATAAGTCTCAATTTCCCCAAATGTAGCGAAGTCGCTTCCAAGAAGGTCGACAGTGCCCCCGTCTATGGACAAAGATGGGGCGTCCATTACCAGTATGGTTTCTCCCGGGTATGAGTTGTTATTCTGATCGGTGACCGTGAATGTTATCTCTTCGGTGTACTGGCTAGGGAGGTCTGCCTCGCTAGATCTAACGAAAGTGAAGGTTGCAGTACCATCCGAGAATGGGGATGCTGGTTGTGTACTGGGTCCGGCAACCTCCCACCAATCGCTCTGTTCGAATTCGAAGAAGAATAGTTCGTCCGAGTTTCCTGTGTTCTTGAACGGTATTTCCATAGTCACAGCTCTTTCTTCCACATCAAAGTAGACGTTGTCTGGCTCATATATCTCCAATCCTCTGGTCGGAGGCACTTCCACTGTCAGTTCGAGTTGTGAGGAGTATCCCTGGTTTGTTGAGAGTTTGACCAGGACCATGTGCCCCGAGGGGAAGTGGTGTGCAGAGCCCACAAACGCAGGAACTACTCTGAGTTTGATTTGATCCGATAAGTCGGAGTTTCCGAGGCCTAAGTCGAAAGAGTGGGTGTTCGACCAAAAACCTGTAGAGTTCTGGAACTCCACACTCCACTGCGCTCCATCAGCTCCAGGGACCGTACCTACTACTGTGTATTCATCAAATGAGTTGTGGCCTTGGTAATTCACTGTGACGTTGAAGTACGCATCATTGTACTTGCAACCGAGGTCTTGGTTCTCGAAGAGCCCCTGCCCTAGTGGGAAGTCGTCTTCGGTGTCGATAGTCCCATCTTCGTCGTCGTCTGAGTCTTCGTTATCGCCGATACCGTCACCGTCGTTGTCGCTCCACTCGCTGGAGTCCCGTGGGAATGCGTCCTCACCGTTGATCACACCGTCTCCATCGTCGTCGTTTGTGCAAGTCTGATCTAACTCCTGGACCTGGACAGTTTCGGGGCCCTGAACGGAGAGGGTCACATCTTGTTTGGACACCCTCTCTATGCTGAGAGTGCTTAGCGGGCTTTCCTGGCCGGCCCTGATTGTAACTCCCTTTCCTCCGGAGTAGGAAACGTTCCTACCCTCTTCATTCAATTCGAATTCGCTGGATGTCTGAATAGTTCCAGGGAGAAGCAGTAGCGATAGAGTTCCGTCCTCGTCTAGCTCCTCGTCCCAGGACATTGAGTTGAAATCGATCACTAGGTCTTAGTCTTCAATCTCAATTAGTTCGTGCTCCCCTCCCTCGAAGTCAAGCCAACTCGTATCTAGGTTCAGGGTTCCTCCTATCGTGAGTTCGGAGTCGACTGTACCCCCTTCAACTCCGACGACGAGGGGGTCGATTGACACTAGTCCCTGACACCCTGGTGTTGCGTCAGATGTTGTGGAGTAAGCAACCCAGCTTCCCGGCTGTAGAAGCGTTGTCCACTCTCCTGCACTGTTTCCTGAGACTAGTACGCGATCTCTGGCAATTCCGTGAGATGGAATTATAGAGACAGACC
>LUSA01000079.1 GCA_001629235.1 Marine group II euryarchaeote REDSEA-S43_B8
CCAAGTCTCACCCCCCCTTCTCAGGAATTCTGGAAAACTAATGAAGACGCCCCCATCGTTCTTTGAATTAGAGACCGCTGCAATGGCCTGAGTAGGCAATGATGAGCCCCAATACCAGGATCTGAAAGCACGATTGGTGAATTTTGTAGCCAGATAGGAATCCGAGTTGCACATCGCTCCCGAGATCTCCTCAAGGCCTCTGCTGCTAATCACCGATTGGTTGTTCCACGAGAACCATGCTAGAATCTCGTCTGGGTCCTTGTCGGAGTTTAGGATTGCCTCTGATGCTAGAAGGCCCGAATCAGAATTGTAGGCTCTTTTCAGGGATTCGAACACGTTAATCTGTGAGTCCCTGAGTACCGATCCAGATAGCTCACTCACTGAGGCCATGTCTACGTGTCCATTCGCAGTAACAGATAGAGATTGTAAATCCTTCACGAGAGCCCTGAGGTCTCCGGGATTCCTTCGAATTAGAGCATCTAGAGCCTCTGGATCAATTCCTACACTTTCCGAATCAAGAACTCTTAGTGCTATCCTCCTAAGGTCTGTAGCCCCGACTCTCTCGAATATGATGTTTTCAGATACTCGGTTTACCCTATCCCTATTCCTTCTCCAATTCCCCCTGCCCCAGAGCTTCATCGGATCATTACAGGTCATAATTACTGGATTTTCAGTTTTGTTGAGTAGATTCAGTAACTCCGCCTTCCCGCCCGAATCCCCCTTCAGTACTGGTCCTTCTTCTGACCCCATGGTGGTGTGGATTCTTTCTTCTGATACCTGTGAGAATCCTCCACTCAGGTGATCTACCTCATCTAGGAGTATCACAGTTTTTCCAGTAGTTCCGGATCCCCTGGAGAAGTTCTCTAGTGAGACGTATTGCGAACCCCTAGTTGCAGAGGATCTTATGGCGGCCGCATTCCTCTGTTCGGAGGCATTCAATTCTACAATCGACCAACCCTTCTCTTTTGCTATCGCATGTGCCAGCGTAGTTTTCCCTACTCCCGGGGGGCCAGAGAGAAGTAACCTCCTCTTTTTCGGAGTCTTTCCGGCCTCCCATCCTTCCAGCCATATCCTCACTCTTCTTATCTTATCTCCATTACCCTCCATATCCGACAAAGTGGAAGGGCGGTATCTCTCCGCCCAGTCATCATCCTCCTTGCCCTGCTCCATGAGGGAAAATTTACGCGGCGACTCTTGAAGATTAGCCTAGAACATCGAGGATAAAGAACCCGATTTTAGACCACCAATCAAACTATCTAGATCGGTACGAACTTGTTTTTGATCATCTCTTCTCCTGATTGTAACAGTGTTGTCCTCTAATGATTGGTGGTCAATTGTCACCGCCCAAGGAATCCCAATCTCATCGGCTCTTGCATACCTTCTTCCTATCGATCTGCTGGTATCTATTTCTGCAATTATTCCTCTGAATGAGTTTATGCGCGCCAGAATATCTCTTGCCATTTGGTCCATTCCGTCTTTATCGAAAAGAGGAAGAATAACTAGATCGGCCGGAGCAATCTCGGGATTTAGTGACAAGATCGTATACCTCTCGCCCTCTTTGTCCACTTCCTTGTAGTTATGATCAAGAATATGCCATATTATCCTATCAATCCCAAATGCTGGCTCGATAACGTGTGGCGTGAAATATTCTCCAGAAACTACGGAATCCTCTACGGCGCTATTGACCATATCTTCTCCGATATGCACGATGGTCCCATCCGGGAGTTCCAATTCAAACGGGAATGACGATGGAATCTCTTGTAATTGAGATAGGGCAGAAGAAACCTCGCCTGCCCTTTCTCTGAAAGTTGGACCAATCACCGAACCTACGGGCTTGAGAATTTCCGACTTCTTCTTTACTGGTTTTTCGTATATCCTCCACGCCCGTAAAAGACTAGATTTCGAGTGCACTTCGTGAGATTCCAGATCATGACAGGTCCTATTGGCAATTCCTACGACTTCCCCCCAGCCATGCTCTCCCATAAGCTCACAGTCCCAGCAATCAGATGCATAGTGAGCCATCTCCGAGCCTGCATGTTGCCTGAATCGAACTTTTGTCCTATCTATCCCTACAAACTCGAGAAACTCCATGGTCATTGCTAGGAACCACGCTACAGTGGGGTGCTTCACAATTCCAGACTCTAACGCTTCCTTGAATGACATCTCAAATTCTCCGGGTCGTGGACCATCAGGATCGGGGACCATGCAAACTCTATCTGGCCATTTGCTGAGGTCGTCAATCGGCGGGTCATCTGGATCAATGAAGTACTCAAGCTCGGCCATATTGAATTCTCTAAGCCTAATCATCCCCTGTCTCGGACTGATTTCGTTCCTGTATCCCTTCCCCGTCTGCATCGCACCGAAAGGTAACTTCTGTCTGAAGTGCCTGTATAGGGCGGGGAATAGCATGAACATTCCCTGAGCGGTTTCCGGCCTCAGAAATGCGGTCCTCGATCCGCCCATTGCTCCAATGCTCGTCTGGAACATTAGATTCATCGGCATTGCCTTTTTCCAGTCGAATGCGTCACAACTCGGACATCGTACGCCCTCTCTTTCAATCAGATCATCGAGTTCACTGGAGCTAAGAGTGTCTGGAGCCTCGTGGAACTCAGCCACAAGGTGATCGCTTCTGAAAGCACCACCGCAAGATCTGCATTCTGACATTTTGTCGTTGAACTCTCCAACATGTCCGCTGGCGATAAGCACAGACTCCGGAGTGATGGTGGGGGAGTCTATCTCTACAACGTTTGTTATGCTGCCCCAGTGTTCAATCCAGGCATCAATTACTCTTCTCTTTATCCTTGCACCAACTGGTCCATAGTCAACAAGACCGGAGACCCCGCCATAAATTTCGAATGATGGAAGAACTAATCCTCTCCGCCTTAGGAGTGAGACAAGTCTAGACATCCTTTCTCTGTCTTCCACACACTTACCACGACCAACGTGGTTTTCAAGCCATCCTAGTATACAGCGCCCTTGTTGTTATTGTGGGACCATGGGGTATTCCCCAGCATTTGCGTACGAAAAACGCTGAAAATAGAGAAGCATTCATTTATCCAATCGATAGCCTGAGTCGCAAGGTGACTAGGAAAAAATGCGATTCCTCAGATTCTTGCTGGTGAGCATCTACTTCTGTGTTCCCCCACTGGTTCAGGAAAGACCCTAACTGCGTTTCTTTCGATAATTGACGATCTGGTTCGCCAGTCAATGGCAGGATCTCTGTCTGATACAGTTCATTGCATCTACATCTCTCCAATTAAGGCTCTAGCAAATGACATTCAGAAGAATCTGATAGGGCCACTTAATGAGATCAAGGAGAGATTCCTCCCTGGAAGAGCTCAGGACATCAAAGTTGGACTCAGGACGGGTGATACTCCCCAGAAAGAGCGAGAGAGAATGCTCAGAAAACCTCCTCATATCCTAATCACAACCCCCGAGTCTCTAGGACTTGCGTTGGCATCCAAGAGATTTCGGCCCCTATTGAATGACTTGAAATGGCTGATAGTGGATGAGTTGCACTCCCTTGTACCGACTAAAAGAGGAACTCACCTTTCATTGAGTCTAGCATTGATGGATTCTGTTGTAGAATCTGATGTTCAGCGAATCGGGATTAGCGCGACAATGGAGCCTCTGAACGAGGTCGCTGAATTTCTGGTAGCAAGCGATTCAAGGGAGGATGAGGGAGATGTCCAGAGAGTCTCCATAGCAAAGATCTCGGGATCAAGGAAACTAGACCTCGACATCATCTTGCCTACTCCGAGATTCACATCGATACCAGTAAAGGAGATTCTAGATCACAATATTGATCGAATCAAGGAACTAGTCGAGTCCCATACCACGACCCTTGTCTTCGTAAATACCAGGAATATGACCGAGACATTCGTCCAACGCCTCAAAGTTGCCGGATTGGAGGGAGTGGAGGGGCATCACGGATCAATGGATAAATCGATCCGACTGGATGTAGAGCAGCAACTCAAGGAAGGCATGCTGAGATGTGTTGTCTCTTCATCCAGCCTGGAGATGGGGATAGATATCGGATCCGTTGACCTTGTCATTCAGGTCGGCTCCCCAGGCTCGATTGCTACTGCCCTACAAAGGATTGGGAGGGCTGGGCACCAAGTAGGGGGCCTTCCCAGAGCTAGATTCCTCCCGACTTCCTCGCACGACTTGCTTGAGATAGTAGCCCTCCAGAACGGGATCCTCTCCGGCAATATGGACTTGCTAAAGTTCCCGCAGAATTGCCTAGACGTACTCGCTCAGTTCTTAATCGGGCTAACAATCATTCGAGAATGGGACATAGATGAGGCTTACGAATTGGTTCAGCTATCTTGGCCATATCGGAACCTTCCATACGACGATTACATTGAGGTTCTAGACCTGCTAGAGGAAGAAAGGAGAATATGGGTAGACTGGGAGGAAAATCGTTTCGGAAAGAGAGGATACGCCCAGATGATCTACTATACCAACATCGGTACAATATCTCCGGACAACAATTACCTAGTTTTCACATCTGATGGCACGCTGGTCGGACAACTCTCCTCATCCTTCGTTTCAAGCCTGAGGAATGGAGATGTATTTCTTCTCGGAGGATCTACCTACAGGGTCTCAAGTGTAATTGGAACTAGGGTAAATGTCACGCCCGCGACAGGATTCAGGCCCACCATCCCTTCATGGACAGGAGAGGCTATGAGCAGGACCAGCGAGCTAAGTTTCGAAGTCCTAGAACTGCTCAGTATCCTTACTGTCCAGTATAGGAGGGGCAACTCGATTACTCCTTTCCTAATCGATGTCCTCGGCCTGAACAAGCCAGTAGCCAACGCACTTTCCCAATTTCTTGATGAGCACTCTGCAACTACGTTCCAAGTACCTTCCAAAGATAGAATTCTCGTCGAACAGGTCGAAGCTCCATTGCCCACCTATGTCGTAACTACATGTAGGGGCCGGGCATTCAATCTCGCTCTCGGATACCTTTTCGCAGGAATGGCAGTCAGGGACGAGATTACGGTTCACGAACTTTCATTCGACGAGAATGGGTTCATGGCCAAATTAAGCCATGAGGTTGAGATTTCCTCTATTCCCGAGGTTTTTCGTAGCAGAGGGAGCGAGGAAATTCTGAATAAATATCTGATAGACTCTCAACTATTTGCCAAACGATTCAGAGAGGTCTCCTCAAGGAGCATGCTAAACCCGAGAAGAATAGGGGCCGAGGAAGTAAGTCCCAAGCAATTCCAACTCAAAGCCGAGCAGATCATGAATCGGCACCGCACCATGGACGACTCAGTAATTGTCAGGGAGGCCATGAGTGAAATTCTAACCACCGATCTAGAGATGGACCAGCTTCGACAATTCATGGAGAGAATGGGTAGCGAGGATGTAAGAATCGTACATCGTAGAGTGAAAATCCCATCGCCACTGGGACTAACTCTTTTCATGTCCTCGTTCGAGGACCTCCTCTCTCTTAGGACCAGAGCTTACCTAATCAAGGACGTAGACCCGGAGATTTTGAGGAGACTATTGGGCGCGCGTTCCCTCGCTACCGAACTGGATAGAGAAAAGCTCTCCCAGTACTATCAGTCAAAGGTCTCAGTTCCAAAGAATGCCAACGAACTCCTCAGACTAATGGATATGGGGGGTGGCCTGGAGAGGCAACTCACTCACCCGTTGTACAGCGACAAGCTAAAGGATATCGAATTCGAAACTCTCAGGGCCTGGGTCCACGAGCTCGCAGAGAGGGGCCTGATTACTAAGGTTAGAGGCACCGGACTAGAGAAGATTGACGACAAATGGTTCTCTATGAGGATGACCGAAGTCCATGGGACATTGGGGTGTCTTGCAGTGGCTGGAGCTGCCGAGATGGACGACCTTAGGGAACTGTACACCGGTGGACTAAGCTACGAGGTCGGAGAAGGATTCGTGGGAGGGGAACCGTCAAAATGGAAGGAAAAGCAACTTTCTGATCCATTGGATTGTCTCAGATTGAAGCTGCTTGATATGCTCGGATCAGAAGGCCCTCAGACCATCGACTCTCTCAGTGAACGCCTCCCTTTCCCAACAGCCCAGGTGGAAGCCATCCTGCAAGAGCTCGAGATGAGGAACCTGGTATCTATTGGTTTCTTCACACAAACAGACGAAGGCGAGTTCATCCTGAGGATAGACGAATACAGAATTACTGGCGGAGAATTCAATGTCATTGACTACAGAACCCTTCAGACACTAATCCTCAACAAGTCCTTCTCAAAATTCGAGGAGCCCGCAGATGCAATTAGAAATCTAACTTTCGTTCAGAGGAGAGAGGAATTACTCCACAGAGTCGAGAACTACAGATTCCGTGATTGGAAGGATATCAAGCACGACTCAGACATATACAACGGTAGACTCCTACACAACAGAGTCGGATACACACTGAGTGAGAAACTTCCGATGTTAATGGGGCTCAGGGGGGAGCCGTGGTTCGGGACTCTAGAGGAGGAGTTGATTGAGAAAATTCCCGAAGAGGGGATATCTAGAAACGATCTATTCTCCGATTACCCTAAGGGCAAGGAAAATGCTCACATCCAGAGAAGTCTGAAATCAGCCCTTTCGAACATGGAAAGACAGCTTGTGGTTGCCAAGCAGTTCGTAGACGTCCCAAATAGAAAGAGATCAATGGCCATATTCAAGCGACTTCATGGTAAGGTCAAACCACTCCCATTTGACAAGGCACTAACCGAGCTGATTTCCAGAATTGGGCCAGTCCGACTGCACACTCTCAGACTGTTCGTTTCAAGACCCGTAGAGGAATTGGCAGACACGCTAAGGGAACTAGAGAGGAGGGGCTCCATTGCAAGAGTAGTAGCCCTGCAGCCAGACCCAACCGACTACTACTCTTCACACGAGGATGCAGAGAGGCTACTGTCACCTATGCAGGAGGATAGGAAAATGCGTATCCTCGCACAATCAGACCCCTTCAGTAGCAGGTTCATCCAGGAAGTCCGCCTTCTTCTAAAGCAGGGCTGGTACTACCCTGTCTTCAAGGGAGTCGACCCTATTGGGCGAGTCCTAATGTTCGTGGTTAACGACTACCTCGAGATAAAAGACATCAATATCCCCCACTCCTACCTAGATGATTTCAAGGAGACATTCGCAGAATTGCTAGAGAACTACAGGGACAGACTGATCGATGTCTCCGTACTTCATGCATTCAATGGGGTCCCTGTCCATGATTGCGATGAGAATATCCAGCAGATTCTTTCCGAACTCGGATTCTCTTCTATGGGAGATGGTGAGCGATACATCAGAGGAGGAGTGGTTGAACCTAGATCAAGGAAGGAAATCAATAGATTACTATTCTTCCACCATTCTATCCATCAGAATAGTAGGTGGGAAAACGAGACTCTAGCATTGGAGAACTCCATTGAGCTGCGCGACGACTTCTCACTGAGGGGAAGATGCGAGATGTTCAGAGTCAATCTTGACTCAATGGTGGCCGCACACCAGTTGCACCAAGGTTCGAACCTCCGGGGCCATCTAGTTTGGGCTAGATACCAGCACTTTCAACGCCTTCTTTCCATTCGTAACGTGCCCACTGAATCCGAGGATGAGGAGATACTCCAGTTCTTCAGGGACACAAATGATCCAGACTTGTATATGGAAAGGAACGCCATGTCTCGCTCGGAGTTTAGGAAGCTGGTTTCCCCTCTGGTCAGGAGTGGACACCTGATACAAGATTACAGAGGAGGGTTCAGAACCGTGGAACCTTTACGAAAAATAGACTTGTGGGAAATCAAGCGCAACTACCTAAGAAAATTAGTCGAAGACTATCCCGTAATCACTTTGAAGCAGGTAGAGAGGCTAGCAGGAGCCTCATTTGCACCAGAAGAGATTAGCGATGTTATGCATGATTTCGAAGACGATGGGACGCTAATCAAGGGATTCCTTGTGGATGATTTGCAGGACATATGCTGGGGTAGGCTGGACATGCTCGAGGGGATGGGCAAGATTAGTCGTACAAGGGACCTAGTAATACCTCCCTCGGATCCTCTGATTCACTACTTCGGAAGCTTACTCAGGGAGAGATTTGGCTTCGGCTCCGCGTACCTAGTTTTCCATAAAGAGGAGCCGATTGCGGCATTCAAGGCAAACACTAGGAACGACAAGATAGAGCTCACTGACTTTGTAGGCGACTCTGAATTGGAAAAAGAAGCGATAAGAGTCATGAAAGAGTTTGCATGGGAGCACGACATGCCCCTTTCCGGGAAGCTATTCGATAGGATCCGTTCACGAATTGTCTGAGGGCAAGGCCTCCCTGCCTCGGAATCCCAGTGGCCTGAGAATCCTCATGATATGTCGGTGAAGCTCTGGGAGCAGGTCGAACAGAGCGATTGCCATTAGAAACATCGCAAACAGACTAGCCACCTTAGCAGCATAGCTATGTGCGAAGTCAAAAATTCCCATTCCCGAAAGACTCCATTCTGGATATGTATCTGTCAGCCAGACTATTCCGGCATTTCTGAAAACATTTAGAATATGAATTGTTGGAATCGCGATAAATAGCCCTCCTCTTCCAGTGTACCGAATTTAGGGCAACTATGGCACCTATGAATACCGCCATAGATTGTAAAGCCGAACAGGCAAGAATGAATGCCACCACAGCCTCCCCATTCTCATTCACCATAGGCGCGTAGAAGCCACCCTCTCCTAGGGGCTCAGTTAGGATGAACCTATTTCCTCCCCATTCAGAGATAGGAATAGCGGATTTCTCATGCCTCTCAATCATCATTGGGCCTATTTCATATCCTCCTATTCCCACGAAATCCAGCATCAAGTCTGCACTTACTGCGGTGAACTGAACGAATGCCATATTCAGATATGGAACCCCGAAAACTAGGTAGTAAGGCACCATCGACCACACAACGAAACCCCTCATCCAAATCCTCGTATCTTTATTCGAATCATCTATCTTCCACTCCCAGAATGACATGGCTATCCCGGCGGGCAAAGCAGCCGCCGTCATAAGTATCAGAACTGGATCTGAAATCTCTACAAAATATCCACAATATAGGTAGAAGAAGAGGCCAATAAGCGGCCAAGCAGCAATAGCAAAGACTGTCGATTTACTGTCAGAATGTCTATGAAATGAGATTGCCATTAGAATCAAGCCGATTGTCCCGATTATCAGTTGCATCGTAACATCCGAGACTCCCATGAATATCGCGAGAGAGCCTACGAAGGATGCCACCGGGTCCTGCATGCTCACGTTGCTTTCATCAACCCGTAAATAGGATGCCCTCACCCGGTTACATGGGAATATGGGTTTCGACTTCACAGAATTTGCCGAGTCATACGCCGCCTCGCTTACGGATACATTGGCAAAACTCCCATTTTCCAGTATGGAGAAACTATGGGAAATCGTCGAGAGAGCCAGAGAGCAGGGATCAACTGTCCACTTCATTGGAAACGGCGGAAGCGCAGGCACTCCCTCTCACAGTGCCGGAGATTGGTCCAAAGAACTGTCATTGAGAACGATTTCTCATGTAGATAATTCTCCTGCTCTGACTGCATGGGCAAACGACACAGACTTCGAGAATGTTTTTGTCGGCCAACTATCGACTTTTGCTTCTCCGGGTGATGTGGTGATTGGCTTCAGTGGTTCAGGAAACTCTGCTAATGTGATTAACGGTATTCAGTACTCCAAAGATAATGGGTGCAGTACAGTGGCAATTACAGGCAACTATCGAGGAATGAGTGGGGGTAAACTAGCAGAAATTGCAGATCTTACAATCCTAGTTCAATCTGAGTCTATGGAGCGGATTGAAGACGTCCAATTGGTTATCAATCATATCATTAAAGAGGCAGTCAAGTCCAATAATGGACTGTGATGAAAATGCTACCCCCTCACAGGCATCGATCTTCTCTGGAAGAACCTTTGAGACTATCCAATCTCCCAGGAAATACTGAATGGTCAGGAAAAATCGCATATCTGGACAGGGACGGAGTATTGAACAGATGGAGGGAGGGATACGTCAATAGTGCAAATGAGCTAGAATTGTTAGCCGGTGCTGGAAACGCTGTAGGTCTCCTAAGAAGAAACGGATTCAGAGTCTGCATAGTCACAAATCAGTCTCCTGTCGGAAGGGGAATATGGGGGCATGACACACTATCACTAATACACGACAGTTTGCAAGAACAATTACTCAATGAGGACGAAGATGCAGAGATTGATCTCATACTGTACAGCCCATACTCCCCAGATCAAGGAGCATGGGCAAGAAAACCAAGACCCGGGATGCTGGAGGCTGGGAGACAGCTGATAGATAATTCACAAATCAACCCCAACCAACCAATCTCCATATCATACGGGAAAAATTGGCATAATCGTCCTAGTGAGAAAGGGTCTATTCTCGTAGGCGACCGCGAATCAGACATTTTAGCAGCGGAAACTTTCGGAGTTAGAGGAATACACTGCAATCCTGAAACAGGAATAGCAGGGGTGATTGACATGATTATCCCCCCAGATTTGGAGGGTCAAAATTGAGATGCCGACTGGGTCTTGATGACACCGATCATGTCGATGAAGGTTGTACGACTTCTAGTTTTGATGAGTTGCTTTCAGAAATCCAAGAAGCAATGAATTGTGATATCCTCGAGAGGAGACTGGTCAGACTATGGCCCTTTGCCGAAAGGAGGACAAGAGGAAACGGAGCACTTGGTGCCATCATAGATATCCCAGATAAAGACGAAGTGTTTTTGGAGAAAATATGCAAAGATTGGTTTGATAGGCTGCTAACCAAAGT
>LUSA01000008.1:0-3119 GCA_001629235.1 Marine group II euryarchaeote REDSEA-S43_B8
CTGGTATACATCATTTTGGTCTCTGCAATTTCAGTCATCAGGGCTGCTACAGAGAGTACCCTAACATTTGCAGATCCTACCAATAGGAGAATCATTCCTATGGAGTCGTATGTTGACGAGAAGCTAGGGCCATGGGTAGGAGTAGGGCTGATTTTCCTGTTGTCTAGGCAGCTCATGTATGGATCGAAGATTCGAACAGGCGAACTCTTAATTGATCCAGTTCCATTTTCAATTAGTGTTCTACTTGTCTTGTATACAGCCACAATAATTGGAATAACTGTTGAGATACTTTTCTTCAGGAGCAGGGGCGAGGAGGTAAGAATGACATTTCAAAAACAAATGGTCGATGTTTTTCAACCGGATGTATACCTCTTCAATAGGAATTTAGGGACTTTGAGACTTGTACCACTAATGCCCCTATCACTTTGGCTGGAAACAGATGAGGACTACGATGACTTACTCAAAGATACGTGAGGGCCTCGACTTTCCAGTTGGCCCCATCCAGATTTATAGATCCCGCATTAATATCATCAACACGTAGTTTCGCAATTCCATAGGAAATATTTTCTGACGACTCGCACGATGTAATATGCGCAGGTGAGCCATTCGATAACCGGTATTTCCCTGGACTAATAGCAGACTCACCAGTAATGAGGCAAAGCCTCTTGACAGTCCTGCCTCGGCTGTCTAACCTTGCATGAACTTCTTGTCCCGGATAGCACCCCTTATCATTACTGATCCGATTTTTCATCCCACATTCATTAGGAAGATTCCCACCGATGTCAATTAAGCTTGGTATACAAACTGCTAATCTGACGAAGTTCCACCTATCATCACTCATTTCAGAATATTCCGCATCCTCAAGTATCGAGATCAAATCACTCATCTGGTTTCGTGGTAATAGGATATCGAGTACCGAGCCACCGGGAAATTCGGATTTTACAGCGATCATATCACCGATTTCCATTACTTTATTTATTTCTAGGTGTGTTCCCTCGAACCCCATCCTAGTAATTATTGATTGAAAGTCAGCAGATACTAGAGAAACCCTTCCTATCGCTTCATCTGCGATTATTAAATCGCATTGCTCGTCCCAAGACTTCCCGTCGATTAGGGTCTTTCTTGTTTTATCGCCCATCTCTTCTGATGACAAAAGTAGTATTTTTTCCTGTATCTTGTATATCGATCCGTGATCTGTGATCCGGCCGTTGTAATCGCAGAATAGTACGTCTATACCGTGGCTATCCGGAGGATCAACAATCCTGGTTGAGACGACCCTATCGATGACATTGGTTGAGTCATTGCCCTGCAAGAGTGTTACACTCTGTGCGCGTACGTAATACTCCTCTCCAGAGGCGTTATTGCTCAAGGAACTACCTCAGCCGAATGACTGCCCGCAGCCACATGCCCTGTCAGCATTGGGGTTCTCTATTTGGAATCCGCCACCCATCAGAGTCTCCTTGAAATCAATCTGGATACCATTTAGCATAGAGCTGTCCTTATTATGAACGAACACATTAATCCCGCCTATGGAAATCTGCTGGAATCCTTCATCCTCTGGCCTCTTTATGATTTTCATGTCGTAAAGATACCCCGAGCATCCTCCGGATTGCGCGCTGATCACCAAGACATGTGTGTCTTCGTCTCCATTCATGTTTTGCTCCAGCGCGCGAATTGCTTTGTCAGTGAAACGACAGGTAGGGAGAACCCCTCACCACCGAGTATGCCCATGAACGAAGTGTACAATCGGTAATATTTCAACAGTTGCTTAGATTACTCGTCACACATATCAATCACCCTGCTATCGTAATGCCGTGGACGGGATGGAGTCTAGGGAGATTGCAAGACTAAGTCATGCAGGGATTGCTAGAGAATTGGACTATGTAACATCTGAATCTCCCCTATCGATTAACGTAACTGACAGTAAAAATAGTACGTTTGAGATGGGAATTACCATGAGGACTGAAGGTGACGACAGGAGGTTGATTCTAGGATTCCTGTACTCAGAAGGGGTGATCGAGTCAATTACAGACGTTTCCAGTATAAACATCGATGATGGAATAGCATCGGTAGTTCTCAATGAGTCTTCATCTTTCGACTCTGATTTACATCAAAGGAATAGTACCGTAACATCTTCTTGTGGACTCTGCGGAAGATCGGACCTTAATGGGCTACTTGAATTGGAAAATACTCTTCTAGATGAGGAAATGTCAATTTCACTTGATGCAGTGTCGGTCTGCCTTAATTCAATTCATTCTGACCAGCCTATCTTCTCACGTACAGGCGGATCCCACGCTTGTGCAATGTTCAGAGGCGACGGGTCGATTGATTGTGTTTTCGAGGATGTCGGGAGGCACAATGCTTTCGATAAAATGGTAGGATATTACCTGGAAAGTGGTTTGATACCAAAACCTGGATTTGGTGCATTCGTATCTGGAAGGGCTTCTTTTGAATTGGTACAGAAGTGCATAAGGGGGGGCTTTCCAATAATGATTGCAATTGGCGCTCCAAGTAGCCTTGCTGTTGATATATCGAACGAATATGGGCTTACTTTGGGTTGTTTCGCAAGGAATGATGGTTTGACTCTATTCAGTGGAGTTAGGAGAGTTGTAGAATAGTGATGGGGATTGGTACTTCCTTTCCTTCATATCATTCTGGTACCTGAGTCCCAATGTGGTGCCATTTTCTTCAATCCATTCTGAGAATTTTACTACCCCTAGTGGCTTGTCATCTGATGCCATCAGTCCATTCATCAGTCCGCGAATTTCAGCTCTGGTAATGACTCTGTCACTGACAAGAATTCCTACAACCTTGCCAACAACCCACGCGACTATCGGGGGAACTGGAATTATTGCTCTTCTAAGCCCCATAGATTTTGAAATTAACTTTACGTACTCATAATAGGAGAATTTTTCGGGTCCTGCAACGTCCAAAATTACATTATCATTCAGGGCTCCTTGTTCCACTGCTATTCGAGCAACATCGGAGATGTGCACAGGTTGTATCGGATAGGACCCTAGACCAAAGACACCGAAAACAGGAAACCTTCGTATTAGCCATGCCATATTGTTGATCAATACATCTCTCTTACCACCGAAAAATACGGTAGGACGCAGTAT
>LUSA01000008.1:3161-4296 GCA_001629235.1 Marine group II euryarchaeote REDSEA-S43_B8
TATCATTTTCTCAACTTCCATCTTTCCAATGAAATATGTCCAATCGGGAGCCTTATCAGGATGCGCTACTGAAAAGTGTACGATCCTCCTTATTCCTGCATCCTCAGCTGCAGAGATTAGTTTCCTTGTATTTGAAACGGCTAAGTCGTGCGCATATCCTCCTTCCCTGTCTTTGTACCTTACCCAATATGTGTTGTATAGAACATCTGTATCGGAAAGAGATGATACCAGTGAATCGTGGTTTGAAAAATCAATTGGTCTTACTTCCACTTGGCCGTTAAATGGATCGTCCCTTCCTATCGCATTTGTCAGAGTCCTAACTCTGTACCCGCAATTCAGAAGCTCCTTGGCTATCCAACGTCCTGAATAGCCAAATGCTCCAGTAACAACGTGAGCATCTTTTGCCACAATGTTGGGAATAGGCCAATAGACATTATCTTAACCGCATTAATTTGAAGAGTGCTGCCATGTGTTTTGTCACATGAGGCTGACACCTGAGGCTACCACTCCGCTCGAAGATGCATTACCTAAGAGGAAGCCTCAGAGTAAATCTGCTGCGGGACTTCCGGCAATTATCTCAACAGCAAAGCACGGCCTCTCGAAAATGGGATTGATCGGTTCATTGACTAATTTTTACAAAGTCAATAAGTTCCAGGGTTTTGACTGCCCGGGATGTGCATGGCCAGATCCTGACGGTTCGCGTACAATCGCTGAGTTTTGTGAGAATGGTGCCAAGGCAATAGCTGATGAGGGGACAAAGAAAAGAGCGGATCCTGAATTCTGGTCCAAATGGACTGTTAGGGATTTATCGCTGAAATCCGATAAATGGCTTAATTCACAGGGTAGGCTAACACACCCCCTTATTCTAAGGGAAGGGTCGGATTACTACGAGTCCATTTCATGGGATGATGCGTTTGAAGAAATTGCGACTGAGATGTCTCCTTTAGGGCCGGATCAGTCTGTTTTCTATACCTCTGGTAGGACAAGTAACGAGGCTGCTTTCATGTGGCAATTACTCGCTAGGAGGTATGGCACCAACAACCTCCCAGATTGTTCCAACATGTGTCATGAATCATCAGGAGTAGCTCTGAATGAAACCATAGGAATAGGCAAGGGGACCGTTAAACTAGAAGAC
>LUSA01000008.1:4390-7272 GCA_001629235.1 Marine group II euryarchaeote REDSEA-S43_B8
GGAATAGGGAAAGGTACCGTTAAACTAGAAGACTTCGATAAGGCGGACTTGATTATTGTAGTAGGGCAAAACCCAGGGACTAATCATCCAAGAATGTTGACGGCTCTGAGGAACGCTAAGAAGAACGGTGCATCAATTATTTCGATAAACCCTCTAATTGAAACGGGCATGATTAGATTCAAACATCCTCAGAACCCTCTAGAAGTTCTAGGTTACGGAACTGAAATTTCGGATGAGCATGTCAGGGTATGCTTGAACGGGGATCAGGCTCTGTTCAGGGGGTTTGCCAAGGTAATACTTGAAAGATCACTAGAGGATTCCGGATTTATCAGCACATTCACGAAAGGCTACGAAGACTACGAAAAGCTGGTTCGAAATACATCATGGGATGAGATCTCCATGTTGTCCGGAGTCGAAAGAAAAGAAATACAGAGGATTGGGAGTTTGATTGCGAAGTCGAAAGCCACAATCTGCTGTTGGGCAATGGGCCTTACTCAACACAAGAACTCCGTGGCCACGATACAAGAAATCTCCAACCTTCTTCTGCTTGGAGGACACGTTGGAAGGGAAGGGGCTGGATTGTGCCCAGTTAGAGGACATTCGAATGTCCAAGGTGATCGAACTGTGGGGATAACCCATAATCCTACATCGGAGTTTATGGATTCTTTGAGAAGAGAGTTCGGAATACAGAAGCTCCAAACCAGAGGACTCGATTCAGTGGGTGCAGTCAAAAGTATGTTACAACGTGAAGCCCGAGTATTCCTTTCTATGGGGGGGAATTTCATATCTGCAATGTCTGACACAAATGCCACTTCTGAAGCGATTAGAAACTGCTCGCTCACAGTCCAGATTTCAACCAAGCCCAATCGGTCTCACCTGATAACCGGAAAGATAGGCATAATCCTGCCATGCCTAGGGAGGACGGAGCGCGACGAGTCTGGAGGTAGTGCACAGTTTGTTACAGTAGAGAACTCAATGGGGGTAGTACACAAGTCTATTGGAACTCGTTCACCTGCTAGCAATAATCTAAGATCAGAGGCGAGCATTGTATCTGGAATAGCCTTGGCAATTGAGGAGAAATTAGGATTTTCAGGAATTATGTGGAAAGAGCTTGCCGCAGATTATGATATGATTAGGGATAGTATTGAGAAGGTGGTTCCAGGTTTTGATTCATACAATGAAAGGTGCAGGGAAAATGGAGGTTTCTATCTACCTAATCCTCCGAGGGACTCGAGAATATTCCCTACTAAAACTGGCTTGGCAAATTTCATCTCCAATGATCTGGTTGCAATTTCTCCTAAGCATGGTGAGTTTCTTATGATGTCAATCAGATCTCATGACCAATACAATACCACAGTGTACACCGATAATGACAGATACCGTGGAATTTACTCTGGAAGGAGAGTTGTTCTGATGAATAAATCGGATATGGAGGAAAATAGTTGGGAGGAGTTTGACGAGGTGTCAATCACATCTGAATTCGATCAAAAAGTGGTGAAGTCTGATAGATGGAGAGTGGTTGAGTATGATATTCCTAGGGGGAACGTTGCTACTTATTTCCCAGAAGCGAATGTACTTATCCCACTAAACAGCGTAGCCGACAAGAGCAATACTCCTACTAGCAAATCAGTAATCGTTAATATCACGTCTACCTGATACCACGGGCCTGTCTTTTGGCCTGTTCCCTAGCTAAAACCCTGCATCTACTAATCTGCTTCTCGCATAGTTCAGCCTCGGACTCATCGAGGCCCCTCTCTAAGGATTGAGAGAAGCACTTTATTGCATCATCGAACATTTCTACTGCGGCATAAGATGAACCCATATTGAACAGAGTCCTCCCTGAGACCGATTTGGGGTCTAAACCTATTGCAGTGTGATATGCGACAATGCTCTCTGGGTATCTACCTTCATTGTACAACGCATTGCCTCTTCCATTCTGTGCCTTTACCCTGAGCTCGACTTCACTGGAAGGACACCCCCCAATAGCCTTCTCGAAACTAGAAAGTGCCTCATCGTTCTTTCCTTCATTTAGAAGGTTAATACCCATGTTATACCAACCCAGAGAATCGTCTAGGCTTCCTCTTTCCTCAACCACTGGTGCTGATCGCACCTCGTCTGCTGCGATAAGTAACAGTTCATCGTCGTCAACTCGTCAACATCATCATGAATGCCTGTACTTATCTCTGGCTCAGATTGCTCATTAGTATCTGACTCAATTTGATCGGCCCTCTTCATGCATTGTACAGCACGATCTTCGTAGCCGGCTGAACTCAATGCTTCACCGAGCCCCCTCCAAACTTCGGGAGAATCTGGAGCCTGCTCTAGAAGACTCTTCCAGATTGAAACAGCTGTTGAATGATCTCCTGATGACGATAGCGCACGAGCCTCTTCCTGTCTGCTAGGCTTAACGGAATCAGAGGAAATGCCCATATCTAGGATTTGATCTGCTGGATCTTCATTAATCGGTTGTGATTCTATGAAGACAAGCTCTTGGGTTTCTTAGGGCTTGGATATTGAGGCAATTTTATTCAGTTTCTCATCTTGTTCGAGATGCGGAAGTGCTCTTTTAGCAAAATTACTAGCCCTCTCTGGTTCACTTTCTTCTAGAAGATACGCTAGATTGGCTAGAGTCGGAGGATGATCTGGATATTCCTCATCACATTTTTCGAAGGCCTCAACTGCATCTTTCGATGAGCCAGTCTTACTGTACAGTACTCCTAGACAGAACCAGGCTGTAGCATTATTCTCGTCCATTCTAAGAGCATCAAGATAGGTTAGAATAGCTGTTGAGTAATCTCCGCTGTTGGTTAGAGTGGCACCTAATTTCAAAGTCTCAATGAGTCCACTCATGACCATTGGGAAAATCGCCAATGAATAAGTAT
>LUSA01000080.1 GCA_001629235.1 Marine group II euryarchaeote REDSEA-S43_B8
ATAGTCGATCTGACGAAAAGGGTATGAATGGCCTCATGCAGACTGCGAGACATGAGCAAATCCTCCATGAAAGGGATAGCGAGGACAAGGATGAGCTCCTCTCATCGGATTCGTCTTCGTTAATGTACTTCCAAGGGGCTGCTTCCTGGAGTAGCGAGTTTCCAATCTGAGCGATCCCCATGATGCTACGAAGAGCCTCTTTGAACCTCTGCTTCTCCATTGACTCAATAGCGCTAGAGATCTGATTGTCGACCTCCTGCAGGGTCTTGCTGTGATCGGAGAAGCGGTCATATTTCGAAAGCGGGTTTCCTTCATCGCATTCCAGCCTATGAGTAAGTGTCATTACCCTATGGACGAAATTCCCGTAGGTTCCTATCAATTCGTTGTTCACCCTATCGACGTATTCGTCCCACCTGAAGTCCGTATCATGAGTCTCTGGCATGTTTATCGATAGGTAATACCTCAACGAGTCTGCATCGTACTGCTCTAGGTATGATGGTAGCCAAACGGCGTGCTTCCTACTCTTGCTGAATTGGCCCCCCTGCAGCATCAGATATTCGTTGGCAGAGACGTTTTCCTCGAGTACTAGATCCCCTGGCCCAGGCAAATGTGAAACTTCTGATGATTTTGAGGCGTTCAATCCCATTATTATCGCAGGCCAGATGATTGTATGGAATGGAATGTTGTCCTTGCCCATGAAGTAGATGTGCTTGGGCGATTCTCCAGTCTCGGAAACTTGCCACCAATTTTTCCAGGCGTCCTCGCCATCTGGATGCCCTGCAGTACTGGCAATCCTAGAAGCCCAGATTCGTGCGCATGAGTAGTATCCCTGTACTGCCTCGAACCAAACATAGACCCTTTTGGATTGCCAATCTTCACCTTCAAGCGGGATGGTGATCCCCCATTCAATATCTCTAGTAACTGCACGTGGCCGGAGGCCCATGTCGAGCCAATTCTTCGCCATGGCCCTCACGTTCGGCTTCCAAACCTTCTGCTTCTCCGACGAATGGAGGCTCAGAGAGCTCTGGAAGTCGTTAAGGCGCAAGAAAAAGTGTTCCGTGTCCCTGACCTCTATGTCAGATTCTGGATCGAGCTTGGATTTCGGATTGACCAGCTCATGGGCTTCGTATGTTGCACCGCAGGAGTCGCACTGGTCACCCCTTGCTCCATCCTCTGAGCATTCTGGGCACTGGCCCTCCACATATCTGTCAGGAAGAAATCTGACTTCTCCTTCCTGAGAAACTGAACAGTACTGCTGCATAGTCATCTTTTCTAGGAATCCCGAGTCCATCAGATTCGTGAAAACTTCGTGGACGATTTCCTTGTGCATTTCATCTGATGTCCTATTGTAAAGGGCTCCCCCATACTCGATGCCCCTTGAATCAACTGTGTTTACCCACGAGCACCCGAGATCTGCTAGTGCCTGCGTGTTTATTCGGTGATATTTGTCCACAACCTCCTGTGGACTAACTCCCATCTCATCAGCAGTTATCGTGATTGGCGTCCCGTGCTCGTCCGAACCGCTGCACATCAGTACCCGTCTGCCTCTGGCTCTCTCATACCTATACTGGATATCTGCAGGGAGGCAGTTTCCTGCAACGTGTCCTAGATGGAGTGGACCGTTTGCATATGGCCAAGCCATGAAAATTGCAACGTAGTCCATGACAGCTCGCCATTGCCCCGTCAAGTTAGATATTTATGTCATGTTCGCCCGGAGGAGACCGGAGTAAACGCTGTGGAGAACCAAACTGGACCTTTCTCGTTGCCTCAGAATCTCCAAGAGGCATAAGAATTGGCTGACTATACTTTGATGATTGCATACGCCGTTCTGGCGTTAGGAGCCTCTTTTCTTTGCAGTATTCTTGAGGCAGTACTACTGTCCACCTCTCATGGACATATCGTTGCATTGAAGGACACACACGCGAAAGTAAGCGCGACATGGTCCAAATGGAAAGAGGACCCAGAGGGACCGTTGACAGCAATACTCACTCTGAACACAATAGCCCATACAGTCGGAGCTCTTGGAGTTGGTTCAGAGGTTGAGAACAATTTCGAAGGAGAGTATGTAATAGCCGGTTCGGCTGCAATACTTACCATAGCAATACTTCTGCTAAGCGAGATTCTGCCAAAGACCATCGGAGCTCTGTATTGGAGAAGGCTTACAGTAACCTCCTACCATGTACTAAGAGGGTTGATGTGGATCCTATGGCCTATCGTGGTAATCATAGAGGTAATGAGGGCTCCGTTCCCCCAGGTTGAGACGGAGACAGTGACCCGGACGGAGCTATCCGTACTAGCAGATATTGCTGAGGAGTCGGACGTAATTGAGGAAGACGAGGAGGCAGTTATTCAGAATCTGTTGAGGCTAAGAGAGATGAAAGTGACAGAAATCATGACTCCTAGAGTTGTAATTACCTCTGCTAGGGCCACTGAATCTGTCAGAGAGGTGATGGAGAGGATTCCCATTATGACTCATGGCAGGATGCCTGTGTACGAGGATAATGTCGATGAAATGGTAGGTCTAGTTCTTCGTAGCGAGATTCTCAGAAGAGCCGCTGATGACGACTTCGATACCAAGATGTCAGAGATTTGTCGAGAAGTTGTGACGTGCGATGTAGATACCTCGGTGGACAGGGCTCTTGACATTCTTCTAGAGAACAAGGAGCAGCTGCTGGTCGCTAAGGATCAGTTCGGCGGTACCGCTGGATTGGTAACTATGGAGGACATTATAGAGACTCTACTAGGAGTCGAGATTGTTGACGAGTCGGATCAGGATGCTATAGACGACGGTGTGCTACACGAGGATATGAGAGAGCTAGCCAAGAGAAGATATGACTCCGAGTCAGAGTAGAAGAGATTCGAATCAGTCAGAGGACTCCTTCGAGTCGCCGTCCGACAACCATCCCTGAGCCTCGGTATAGTCTCCTAGTTGCTCTAGCCTCTTCAGCCAGCCCTTCGACTCGGCCGTCTTTGCAGTCTTGACAAGCCACACACCACCGAATAGGGTATCCCATAGTCCAAGATCATCGCTCTTGAATCTGTAGAACAGGTAGTCTAGCAGGGGGGGGAGGAGGAAGAACAGTCCAAGAGCTAGCTGTATCTTCCCTGCACTCTCTGACAACCCAGTGGCTGTGGCTGTAAGAATGGCCATAATGCCGAGAATAACTAGTGGGAATGTCATGCCCTTAAGGAAAACAAACGATTGGTGGGGCTTCTCGCCCTTCGTGTTGATGAACGTCGTACGGGTGATCCAGTTGCCAGTAGTCCTGCCTGTGGAATAAGGCATGAACCCTAGGTTGAATGTTATCAGGCCCAATCCAGCGAGAACGAAAATAGTAGGCTGGAAATCATTACCCCATGCGGTGAAAGCTACCAGCGGCATGGTCCACCCCCAGGAAACTAGGAAGTCGGAGTACTTTCTTATCCTGAACTGCGTTGGAGAAGCAGGCTCAGAGTCCTCGGGCAAAACTTTCGGTGCCCTTACCTTCTTCTCCCTAGGTTTCCTGGCCTTCTTCCTTCTACTCCTCTTTTCCTTCTTGGTCTTGACAGGCTCAGGTTGAGCAACGGGTTCTGGAGTTGCTTTAACACTCTCAGGCTCGGCTACCTTTGGCTTCTCGGCAGAGGTTTTGTCGCCCTCTATCTGTCCAGCCTTCTCCAGTAGTCCCAATCAACCACCATACCTTTCTGCAATCACCTTGTACAACTCAAAGTCCTGAGATTCGGTGAATGACTTCATAACTGCTTCAGGCAGGTCGACAAGCAGTTCATTAACCATCGTGAAGAACTGCCCTCTGGTATCCGAATCTGTGGACAGGGGGTCTTCACCGACGGTCTTGAACATCTCAAAACCATCTGATGAAATGAATTCACTAGTTTTCTCGTCTGGCAATTCTCCGAGTAATCCGTTGACTACCGTGAAGAAGTGGGAGAAATCCTCGTCATAACTTCGGAAGCTCTGAATGATGCCATTCACGAACTCGTCAAAGTCTAGAGTACCCGAGTTGTCTATATCTGCTTGTTCGAAAAATGACTTCATAGAATCCACATCTAATTCTCCTATCTTCTCTACGGAAACCCCTGTTTTCTCGGAAACTCTACCGATGAAATCCGAGTCTTCCATTGCCTCAATGAATTCATCCAGAGCCATCTCGTTGTTATTGGATCCAGATATAACCTCAACTGTAGGCTTTATCGTAGCAAGATCGTCCTGGTCTTTCTTCCTTAGAACGATGATCTCTCTATCTAGGTCGGAACCAAACCTATCAGCGTACCTTTCCATTAGGGAGTCGCCCTTTCCTGTAGAGATTCTTTCAATCCTATTGTATATGCTATCTCTGGAGTTGCTAGAAATGGAAGGATCATTGGACTTTCTCCTGTTCCACACTGATTTGAAATCCGAAGAGTCGTCTGTAGTTGAAGATTCGACAGGTGATGAAAGGGAGCTTGCCGCGTCTAGTAGGTCTCCGTCGGAAGATTGCTCTGGTGAGAAGCCGAACTTTGGCCCAGGAGGATCAAGTGGAAGTGGGGGTATCTCTGGGAGCTCCGAATCGGGCAGTGGAGGCGGCATTGAAATTCCTGGAGGCGGCGGCGGCAAGACATCAGAAGACCCATCGGAGTCGTCTTCTACATCGTCTAAAGGGTCAATCACGGAGTCATTCCGCAGTTCACCACTATTCAATATTCTCCGTATTCGTAAACTCGATGAGTCAATTAATGCATAGATGCGGTGAAACGGACTATTTGCATATCTCTGCCCATCCTTTCAGGCACAGGAACATAGCCATTGACTCCCTGACAACGAGTTCATCGCCTAGTGATGGTTCTATTTGTTTTCCGGATATGCTGACGACGGCCTCTTCTAGTGGGTCGAAACAATTGCTCGAGTCTGGATCTAAGCGATTGAGTGGTAATTCAGTAACTTTCAGCCCGGATTTCCCATGAAGGCTACCGACCCATCTAATCACTCGCTTTGTGTCTACAGTTACTACTTCGTCGGTCTCACCAGCTGTCCCGATTACTACGGATGAGTCTCCCTTGACAAGCTCCCAAAATAAGGGAGTGAGTTTGCCGAAAACCTCCAAGGATGGATCATCTTTCAGCCTAGAGATCCTATCGAGGCCGTATTCATCCCTCCCGTCCGATAACTGAGCCAATTCCTCGATGCTAGCTCTGCTTGAGGACTTGAGATTGACATTAGGTGATTTGGATCTGGTCTTTATTATCTCGTGGAGTTGATCCAGTGTATGCTTCTTTCCTTCCTTTCCAGAGGATATCTGAGAAAGTTGTCCCAATGTGGAGTCGATTCCATCAATGGCTCTTTTACCCCAACCAGAGTCCGCATTGATGGTCGATTGGATATCTATTCCCTCTCCCCTGATGTAGTTCACTATCTCCCTTCGTGCGTTCGAGTCTAAGTGTAACAATGAAGGATCTCTCAGATGGATATGAAATCCGCGATGCCCGGAAAATGTGAATTGTGCGTATTTTTGCTTGAATCCGAATTCCGGTTCCAGAAATTCGTTCCATAGTCTCCAGGCTTGTCCCTGGATGACATCGATCATTGCTGGAAAGTCGTTGTCCGAAACTCCAGGAAGATGGTCCCCATCGAGGTCAAAAATCAGATCTGCACCCAACCATCCCTTCTCTACCATCTTGCCCTTGGAGGGATCTTCGTAGTAAGCGGTGCTGTGGAAGCATGAGTGTGGCGCTCTTGTTCTGAGATAAGAATGAAGTGAAGTCTTGTCGGGGAATGCGCGATGCCTATCAGGCGGAGCACCCCCCCATGGGATGAACATCCACTCCCTGTTCCTCAACCTCGGTGGCGTCCAAATCGAGTCTGGAGATATGGAGTCGTAATACTCGGAAAATCGGAGTGCGAATCTACTCCAGCCTCCGGCCATGAGGCAAAACAGGGGGCTAGGGCCATAAGTTTTCAATTAGCCCAGTTTAAGTCCGCCTACTTCCTTACCGTCTGTTGATGGTGAGGCTCCTGTAGCTTCGATGTAGGCTTCCCAGCAAACATACTCATCGTCTAGAACGATTGCCTCTGAGAACTTCAGGGCCTTGCCCGTAATTGCGCATACTGGACCCAGTTGTCCGGAGGCAGTGGAAAGCTTATTTTTGTCAGGCATAATACTCCCTGCAAAGTTACCCATTTCATTATTACGCGGAGGAGTGTGAATCAAAACGCATTTCAACTGAATCACAACGCATTGAACGTGAACGATGAAACAGTGACTATCAGAATTGGGCACTCCCCGGATCCAGATGATGCCTTCATGTTCCATGCATTGACAAATGGAGCAATTGACACAGGTAACAGAAGGTATGAGCACGTTCTAGTGGATATTGACACTCTGAATAGAGAGGCCGAGATGGGCAGTTTCGAAGTATCCGCCGTAAGCATTCACTCCTATCCTAAGATTGCTGATTCTTACTATCTCAAGAACTGTGGCGCCTCAATGGGCGAGGGGTATGGGCCAATCTTAATTTCCAAAGATGAAATGAGTGTTGAAGAAGCTAATAGGTCAGTGATTGCAGTACCAGGAAAGAGCACGAGTTCCTATCTAGCT
>LUSA01000081.1:0-1059 GCA_001629235.1 Marine group II euryarchaeote REDSEA-S43_B8
TTCCTGAGGAATGGAATTGCTCCCTCGTCTACTGCAACCCAAGACCTCTCGACATTCCATGCAGCGATCCCCTTCAGAGTGGGGTACCAACCCATCTTACCGCATACCTCAATTCGCATAGCTAGAGGAATCCTGTCAACCAGTATCAGGTCTGTCTCCTGATAGTGGGCCTGTTCTAGGAATCCCGAAAGGTCCACTTCTTCTCCCAGCCAATCGCCAATCTCCTCGGCAACCCCACGAATCTGTTTGAGTCTGACAGGGGTCCTCCTCCTGAGCCTCTTGTCGACCATAGTTGTTCGTGTGCAGGTAAGCGCAAGAACATGCCGAGCGCACACTTGAAGCGCAGCGCCCTTAGCGGGGTAAGATGTTGGCTATCTGCCTGGACCTCGAGGGAGTGCTTATTCCTGAGATATGGATCAATGTGGCAGAAAGGACGGGAATTAGCGCACTAACCAGAACGACCAGGGATGAGCCCGACTACGACCGTCTGATGAGTTACAGACTCGGAATTCTGGACCAGAACGATATCAAGATGGGCGACATAACATCAACGATTGAATCGATGGATCCTATGGAGGGGGCGACGGAGTTCCTCGTCTCTCTGGAGTCTCGGTGGCCCACTCTTATCCTGTCTGATACCTTCTCCCAGTTCGCGAAGCCGATGATGAAAAAATTGGGTAACCCAACACTTCTCTGTCACACTCTAGTGATAGACGAAACTGGTAGGATAGAGGACTGGGAGATCAGGTACGATGACCACAAGAGAAAGACAGTCGAATCGCTAATCGAGATGAATTACCAAGTAATCGCCGCAGGCGACTCATACAATGACACTTCTATGCTATCGGCCGCAAGTGCGGGGATTCTGTTTAGACCCCCAGGAAACGTCATCGAAGAGTTTCCTCAATTCCCTGTCGCAATGGATTACTCGGAACTGACTGATGCGATAGAGTCGGCTGCGACAGACCTAGGCGAGCTATGGAATTAGCCGTTTTCGACTCCAATCGTTTGAAATAAGGCTGGTAGGTCGGCGAGACGCATGGCGAAGTGGCATGGCAT
>LUSA01000081.1:1104-2899 GCA_001629235.1 Marine group II euryarchaeote REDSEA-S43_B8
GTTCACAAACCGTTCGAACACTCTCGGTCAATCAGGTAAACGTCAACATGAAGGGAGGCAAGACCGTAAGGGCTACTGTCAAGAATGTAGTCGGTAACGATGCAGATCCAAACTACATCAGGAGGAACATCGTGACCAAGGGAGCCGTTCTGGATACTGACCAAGGCCTAGTCAAAGTAACTAGCAGGCCGGGTATGCACGGTGTAGTCAGCGGTGTCCTCGTGGAAGAATGATCTCACGAAGGCCTCAAGTCACACGTCACATAGGGTAGGGCGTTAGCATGGCGGCAAAGCGGGATGAGATGACACTGTGGACCGGTTATTTCGATTCCAGGCTTAGCCGCTCAAATGGGAGGAGAGTACCTAAGCAGGCTAGTATCCCAAAACCCACTCTAGAATCAGTAGTTTGGGCTGCTCGCAGTGCGGGGGTTAGGAAGATGAGGCAGGAGCCTGAGGTCAGCCATCCATCCAGGCCCCATGCTAAGGAAGGCAGGTTGGTGATGCCACCAAGCCACGTCTTCGAAGTAACTGGTACTTCCAGCAAGGAAGGTGCCATGCAAGCAATAGGAACGGCGCTCAACAGGAGATCCAAGGAGGCTAAGGAGCAGGGCAAGGAAACATCCAGAGGTCCAGCCAAGGGAGATAGAAGGAGAAGAGCCCAGAGGAAGTCATTCAAGCACAGAAAGAGCCCACAGAGGAAGAAGAAGTTCGGTCGGAAGTGAAGACTTGTTCAATATCGAAGAGGGGGCTCCGGATCCTGAGACCTTCCTCAGACTCAGGTCTGCAGCAGGGATGAGACCTAGATCGGTGAGAGGAGCTTCTAAGGGACTTGGACAGGAACTATTCTCAGTCATTCTTAGGTTAGAGAAATCTGGAGAAATAGTTGGAATGGGACGAGTTGTGGGTGATGGTGGCACCATTTTCGTGATTTGTGATATGATGGTGATAGAGAGTTTTCAGAAGAAGGGAGGGGGTACGATGATCATGGACGCGATAATGGACTATCTGCTAAAAGAGGCTCCACCCAACTCATACATCAACCTCATGGCAGATGTGGATGGATTCTACGAGAGGTGGGGGTTCGAGCCATCTCTCCCTCGATCAAGAGGAATGGTATTGAGGAATTAGATCTCTATTCCACTGTCACGGTCCAGCCGAACTCATCAGGGGTACGTCTTTGCTGTATCTCTGTTAGTGACTCGTATAGTTCCATGGCGATTGGCCCCACGTCTCCTCCGCAGTACTCGACCACTCTCTCCCCATGCTCTATCGTCCCTATCGAAGAGATAACAGCGGCAGTTCCCACGCAGAAGCACTCATCAGCTTCTCCCTGTCAGCTCGGGTGTCGAGATGACCTCATTCTTCACGCAGAAGAAGTTGGCAGCCCCCACTTCCTCGATGTACCTGTGGTTGACCGCATCGAGGTAGATTATTTCCGAGTAACCCTCGCTCTTTGCCATCTGAGAGGGAACCATTCCAGGTGCGTAGTTGCCAATCGCCTTTACCCCTCCCGAACCTCCTGGAGCAGCTCTGTGGAACTCGTCTGAGACTCTGAGAGAGGTTGGCGTTATTCCTCCCTTGAAGTACGGTCCGACTGGTGAGACGTAGACCAGGAAAGTGTATTCTTGGGCAGGTGCGACTCCCAGTATCGCCCCGCTTCCGAATAGGAGCGGCCTGACGTAAAGCGCACCCTTGCCCATCGGTGGAACCCATCTGGAGTTCTCTCCCACGGTCTGCATTATTGCATTGAGGAACATCTCCTCTGGAACGGGAGTCATCCCGAGCCTTCGTGCCCC
>LUSA01000082.1 GCA_001629235.1 Marine group II euryarchaeote REDSEA-S43_B8
CCTCCAGACATAGATGGGAATTGCCAGATAGAGATAGTAATAATCTCCATTGATGGACCAGGGGGTGACGCGGGTTACTTCGAGACTGGAGTCTCGACTTTACGGGAGGCTTTGTTCATCGATATCGATGATATTTCTGAGAGAAATAGGATTCTGTCCAGCGAGTTCAGCGAGCTAATCCACCATGATTACGATCCATTTGAGTACCTCTGGGTGAAGGAGGGTGCTGCTGGGCTATCTGAGTTCATGAGCTATGGGGAGTCCCAGCAATTGGAGGAAAAGGCAAACTCTTGGACGCAAAATTCCACCACTAGTCTTCGATGGTGGGACGGACGTACCTCCGATATGGGCTCTAGCTTTCTTTTCCTTTCCTACCTTTCTGACAAACTAGGAGGATCCACGGGAATTCAGCAATTGATTTCTAATCCCTCTCTAGGCGGAAATGGAATAGAGAATTTGGCTAGGAACCCAGGACCTGGATCGACACCTATTGGCTTGACAATGAGTGAAATTTTTGCTAACTTCAGTGCTGCGATAACGTTAGATAGCGATCAGGGAGCATTCGGATTCTCTGAAATCGACTTATTGGACGACTGCTCTTCTGGAGGATTCTGCAGAGGCGTAGCCAGCGCAGAAAATAATGATTGGACCGAGGCATGGCAATCTTCTGGGCACTCGTTGGAGGGTTGGGGCCTCAAATCGTTCAGATTTTCCGGAGGGGATGGATACCCACTGAGCATCCTTGTCCAACCAGATAGGTTTGGCTTCGAAGGAGCAGTTTTGTCCAAGGAAGACTCCACTGGCACATGGAGCATGGACAGGCTGAGGATAGACTCAGAAGACGGGAGGGGGACCGGACTTGTCAATGGATTCGGAAATTTAACCAGTGAAGTATGGCTTCTTGTGTGGTATAACTCCCTAGTAGATGACTGCGACTTCGATTTCGCAAACTGTGGAGTTCTTTCTGGGGGAAACTACCCAACAGGTAGTTTTTCCGTCAGTGCTAGCCAGGTTACTGATCCTGCTGAATTAACCATAGAAACAGTCGAGGGATTTGATAGAGATGGCGACTTACTAGATGATAGTGTGGAAATAGGAATCGGCGTCAGTTCCAGTGCGTTCTTCGAAACCCTGTCGGTTGAGCTATCGGCATTCACTGAGAACTCCTTGTATGACTCCTCAGAATTCACAATTTCTGCGGGTAACTCAGAGCCTGAGATTCGATCTGTATGGTTCACCCCCCCATTCACTGCTGAATGGACAATAACAGCGAGAGCTAGTGACATTACTGGCGAATTACAGGATATAGCACAAACCCTCCCCATAGAGATATTCAACATGAAGCCTGAGAGTTCGGGTTCTATTTCGTCTAATCAGACGGAAACCTGGTTGCCAACCTACATCTTTGGAGGGGGTTACGACTCGTGGGGTTTTGGGGATCAAAACGGGTCTTTCGGCCACAATGATTCTCTTAAATCATACATCTGGGGACTAGGCGATGGCAACTCTTCAAGTCTGAAGAATCCAGTCCATACATACACGCAAGAGGGGGATTACGTAATCACGCTAGTTGTTGAAGACCAAGGAGGATACTTCTCGGAGATAAAATCATGGGATGTATCGGTCAATGATACTTCGCAACCAGTCCCCGATATCTCAGTTGATGGATTGCCAATTCAAGAAGAGTTGATCGTTCAGACCAACCAGAGAGTACAATTTTCTGCCTTCGGAACCTCGGATAATGTCCCTGTCAGTCGTCTATTTTTCTCATGGAACTGGGGGGATGGAGATACGGAGTCGGGTGTTGGCCTATACGAAGTCAGTCACTTGTGGGTCGATGGAAGCGGCGAGGGCACTACTTATTCCCTGGAATTGTTTGTTAGCGATGGTTTCCAGTCTTCTCAGAAAACAGTGCTAGTGAAGGTCCTAAACCGAGAGCCGAATCAAGTATTCTCTGAGGAATTGGAAGCATTTGCAGTGACGCCACTAATGATGCCGGAAGTTTTCCTAGACGAAGATGGAATAATTGTAGAATACAGGTGGACATTCGATGAGGGCGTAAATCTCGATGGAGAGGGGGTTTCACTTGCCTCTGAATTCTCAGAGACGAGTTCATTCGAATCCAACCCCGTAGTGAGTTGGAGGGAGCCCGGTCAGAAAAATGCAACACTAGAGGTGGTAGACGATGATGGAAACTCCTCAGTCGCTCATCTGACTGTAAACATACTGAATCAACGACCGGTGGCACTCTGATGGGGATTCCTCAGAACTATCCCATTCATGGACATTCTCAGATCGAGAAGACCCCATAGAGAACACCACATCTGTCAGCAGAACCTTTTCACAACCGGGACTGTACAGTGTCACACTAGTCGTTGTGGACGAGAGGGGGCTCGATTCGGCCCCCAAGACTTTCCTAATCTATATCGAAAATCCCCTCCCAATTCCAATAATATCATTCAGTTGTCCGAGCGATCAAGGAGGGATTTTGTCCAGAATCCCTGATGCTAGCGAGGCCGACATAGTCTGGCGCGTCCCCCAGACTGCGGAGGGAGGGGCTTTCATTGCCCCTGGTGATTTGATTAGGTTCGATGGGAGCGACAGTTTCGACGCGGATCCGATGTTCCAAGACAGATCTTCCACTGACATGAGCGACCCGGAATGGGGCGGGATTATCGACTGGATTTGGGATTTCGGAGATGCTAGCCCTTCATCTTCTGGACCTATGGTTTGGCATAGCTATGACAGACCCGGAGAATATACGGTTAGGCTTACTGTAATCGATGGTTTTGGGAGTGGGGACTCGAACACCACCGAGATGAAAGTCAGAGTCTCATCAGCACCAGAAATAACGACAACCAGCCCCATTGCGACGGATTATGTGGTAGTTGGGGAATTGGTCAATCTTTCTGGAGAAGCCAGAGATGATGATCTGGATCTAGGCATCCATGCTTGGATAGATGATGATGCTCTCTTCGACAGCGACGGAGACGGGGATCCAACCAACGATAGAGACAGGAATTTGACTGACACTCTAGAGTTCAATTGGGACATCAATTCCTACGTGGATGATGACTGCCTGACATTGGAAGGTTGCGACGGAAATACGAGGAACGACTGGATAGGAGTCAATCAAACTTGGACAGAGCCGGGTGAAATCAGGATTTCTATGACTGTTTGCGATGGAGTGGGGGTGTGCGAATTCAGAGATTACGTCATCACCGTTCTATCACTCCAGGATACTGCCCCACCAAAGACTCTCGCCGACCTGACCCTTGCTGACCTAACACCTGGAAAAGAGAGTGCCGGACTCTTGGCCCTAGTCGCACTAGTAGCCATTCTAGGATGGATGATTCTCAGAGAGAGGGACGATGAGGAGTTGGATGCAATGGAGATGGTGAAGAAGTACGACGTTGACGAAGTCGAAGCCGAGGGAGGGCTTCCCGGGATGGATCAGCATAGCCCCCCTCCGCAACCCAGATATCTTACCTCTGATCAGCGAACAAACAGAGAGTCGGGTTATGTGAGGCCGATAAGAACGAGGCGGAAATAGTGATTTCAAGATTTTATTCCACTGGAGTTGGTGTGTCAATAATTGTAGCAACCATGAGCGCTATCATTTTTGCCTCGGTCCCCGCCAGTTCACAATCTTCATCCTGTGGAGTTTCTCCTAGCAGTGACTGGGATATAGGAGAGAACCCGAGAGATTACCTTTCCATAGATATCCCTGGGAGCGGAGGCGGAGAACTGTTCGGATTTGACGGAAGATCCGGGCTTAGGGCCCTTGACAAGGATATCAGCACCGAATGGTCGGACGGTTCCTGGGAAGGATTTCCAGGAATCCAAGTGGATAACGGTTCTGCGACTGCTATAGAATTGGTACTTATGCCTGGGAAAAGGTACACGTTCTGCGTAGATTTCAGTTCAAAGGGCGACGTTTACCTACTCACTCCGAGCGACATGGAAATGTATGAAGTTGATATGCTATGCGAAGAAGAAGGGTGGGAGTTGATCTGTGAGGAAGGAGCATTGGACGCAGTTCCAGTCGAGTACAGGGACCTCTTTACGTGGATTCCATTCAGAGATACCCATGCATACGAGTCGGTTTCCTACCAGGAGTTCTCTGTAGCTATAGATTCGTCCGGATCGGCATGGTCATTTGCAGGTTTTGGAGGCAGTTCAACTGACCAGGAGTTCTTCTTGGTTCTGGATGGTTGGGACAATAGCAGGCAGGGAGACCAGCCTGCTTCGGGAAATATGAGCGTAGAGGTGCTGATAGACGTAGAGGATAGGTTCATGCTTCCGAAGACCACAGCATATGTTCTGATTGGTTCACTCCCCCTTTCGTGCATTATTATCCCCCTAATCATCCACTCGAAGTATCACTCAACTGCACTGGGAAAGGAAGAGTCGGGGATGATTGAGGTCCCTTTCTTGAACGATGATTCCTGATTAGGAATACTCCATAACTTCCCAAGCC
>LUSA01000083.1 GCA_001629235.1 Marine group II euryarchaeote REDSEA-S43_B8
TAACTCGCCTGTCTCCTTCGATAATTCTCAGACTATGAAACACAGAAGTCAGAAGTGCCAATTTGCCGATTGCCGTTCCCTGACATTTAGATCGACTAATTACTGTTGGAAGCATCAGGAGGGAAAACCTCACGAGTCTGATGGTCCTTGGAAGCCAAATGCTGGTGATTCTTTCTGGTGGGAGAATAAAGAAGAGTGACCTACGAGATCACTTTATTCCGCCCTTCTCGTAGCGACGAGTCCACTTGAGTCTCCTCGCGTTCCTCTTCAGCTTGAGCATGTTCTTCCTGGACTTGCTGTCCCTGAACCAGTAGACAGAACCGTCCCTCTTGATGTACATCATTCCTGTCCCGGGCTCTATCTCCTCGTTTGTGAAGCTGCAAATCCTCTGCTCTGGCACAAAATCACCTCGAACCTATCCTTCGGGCTTCTCTCCCTGTATCTCTGAGCATCAGAATATCTCCGCCCTCTCCTGTCACTGGATCTGGTCCTCTAACCGGGCCGAGCACATTTCTGGTGATGATTCGGCCAACGTCACGAGGATTGTCTGAATCGAGAACACGAACCTTGACTTGCATAGCCTCGCCAGTGAGCCCTGTTCTGCCTACTATCTCAACAACTTCAGCAGGCCATGCCTCTGTTGCCATACATCAAACCTCCAAAATCATGACGAGAGTGTCTCGAAGTGAGACTTGACCTCGTTGAATCGATCCATGCCATCCTTCTCCACTTGCATTACCGCAATCGCCGCTGTCCTGGTGCCTGTGCTCATCCCCGCAGCCTCTGCCAGGTATGCCTGGTCCTCCACGTAGATGAAAGGAATCTCCTTCTCTTTGCAAATCATCGGGATATGGGCCAGCAGCTCTCCTGGGTTGACGTTCTCCGCCATCACTACCATCTGCGCCGTCCCTCTCTCTGCGGACTTGGTGACCTCATTGGCACCCTTCTTTAGGCGCCCCTTGCCGTCCTTTCCTAGGCTCTTGACCATCTCGTAAACTTGCTCTTGTACGTCTTGGGGTGTTTCGAAAACAATGTGTACACTCATTGGAACATCTCCTCGTGTTAGTAAGCCGCCGCACGGCATGACCGATATAAACGCAGCGTATTGTATCCAGTCAGCCGTTATCAGGCGCTCTGCCCATCATTTCACTCAATCCCCTGGCCAATGCCGGAGCCGCAGAAACACTAGCCCTTGGATTTGGAAGAGAATCAGTAGTGTATACTCCATCAACGTGATTGGCTAGACGAGATAGTGCTCCACCTGTGAATAGTCCATGAGTACAGGCAGCATGGACCTCGACAGCCCCCTGTCTTCTGAGAGCATCACTAGCCCTACAGATGGTACCTCCCGTACTAATCATGTCATCGACGATGGCTACCACCTTGCCTGAGACATCAAGATCCTTCGGGGTATGCTCTATCGTATGCGCGTCTATCCTCTTCTTTTCCAGGTATGAGAAGTCACAACCAATTAGCTCAGCAACTTCAGTTGCCCTTGAGATTGCACCCTTGTCCGGACTCAGAATGAAATCAGGGGACACGTCCCTCTGGAGGCTCTCTGCTATCTCTGGCATAGAGCTCACAAGCTCAATATCCGTCTCCATGTCTTCAAGTACTTCTTGTGCATGAAGATCTAGAATTGCAATCCCATCACATAGCTCCGATAGCAAATCAGCCACTAGCTTGGCAGAAACTGACTCTCCGAAACCGAACCTCTTGTCCTGCCTAGCGTATCCATAGTAAGGAATCGCTAGGAAAATACCAGGCCCAACATCGTGTGTTTCACCCTCCCACTCTCCCTTCAAACTAGAAAGATCGCCCCTCCTCACGTCTCTAATAGCACCAAGTAGGAATAGGGTTTGCATAATGCCAGAATCGGGGAACGTATTGGAAACAAGAACCACTCTCTCAGATCTCACTGACTCTATAGATTCGGGAGGAATCCTCACGTAAGCCTCACCATCAGGGAATCTCCTGCTTTCTAGTGCAACATATTCCATGCCAAGAATAGGTGCAAGTCCAGATGCGATATCTACTCCTGAGGCCCCGCTCAGAACTGGCATTTGAACACAGGGACAGGCAGTCCCTTCATGATGCTTCTTGTCGTGCTGATGGCCTAATCTTGGTCAATATTGGTGGGCACGACAGGATTTGAACCTGTGACCTCCCGGTTATCAGCCGGGTGCTCCAGCCAAACTAAGCTACGCGCCCTTGAGCGTCAACGGCACATGGGATTGTGATTTGAAGGCTACTCAAGGAGAAATCACTCTTCCTCGTAGTCCTCAAAGTTCAACTTCATGTAACTGGGTAGCGTAATCAGTCTCGAAAAGGTACACTTCAGAATGACTTCATCCAGTCTGGAAGTAGTCTTTGCTAGTTGTCCGCAGGGCACTGCTATCGTCTCTGGAAGGCCATGCCTGGCTCTTACCATGAAATGCGGTTTGACTAACAGGCCCTTGTAGGTCCTCTTGATTTTGATTAACTCAACTACGTTACCAATATCCATTCCGTCATTGTCAAGTACAGCCCTATCTAGAAGCTCATCAGGAGCATACAGATCTTCTTGAATTCTGACCGTATTTCTCCATCTCCTCTGTAACTCTCTCATAGATTTTGATAGTTTGATACCGCCATCGGGTCTGATGCTGTGTACCAACTCTTTTGCCAGTGGTGCTAGATCTGCTGGCTTTCTCATGAATTCACTAGCAACCTCCCCCTCGACCTTAATTCTTAGAGATCTGACAAACTCATCTCTTGGGTGGAATCTCTCTCCAACCACCACTCCAACGTGCTTGTCTCCAACGTATACGTCTCTGTGTATCATTTCCTGTATTTCGTAGTCCTCTACCATTGTTCTCCCTCAGGGTGGAGCGCATCCCCCTTGCCTCTCCTGAGCTCCAGAGGCCGGAGTGGCACTTATATTATTCGCAAATCAAGACTGATAATTCAATTGAAAAATTTAAACAATTATTAAAATTCCAATTGGAAAATTAATTTTAGTTTAATTTTTTTAGTGATTATCAGAAAAGATGCTCAGTTCCTTTTCCACGAATTTCTGATGTCTACCCAGACCAACTTCGGAGAAGATTGATGTGTGTGCTCTCGTGCCCATGAGTGATGGTGGGAAGTCTCCAGGCATTGTACGAAATCCGATCTTCTACGGGCAAAGCTGAGACAGATGGGCTCCCCGACTCAACAATCTCTGAGTTTCTACAGATCGACCCCTCTCTAAGTAGGGCAATTGAGGAGGCCTCTGTCAATTTTCAAAGCCTAATCAACGAAATGGGAGATAATTTACTTTCCATGAATGAGGGCGAGTTATCTTCTCTTCTGCAATCGGACTACGTGAATTTCTACTCTGCTGCAACAGTCAATCCTTACGTTGCAATAGCGGCCAGAGGTCCTTGGATTGTCACCTCACATGGAGCTGTAATTCACGATAATGGGGGATATGGGATGCTCGGGATGGGACATGGCCCAGATGACGTGATTCACTCGATGCAGCAGAATTGGGTGATGGCAAACGTCATGACTCCCTCGTTTAGTCAAAAGAGACTCTCTGACAGACTCAAGAAGGAAGTTGGACATACTAGAGGCCAGTGTCCATTTTCTAAGTTCGTTTGTCTGAATAGTGGATCAGAGTCGGTTACTATCTCGATAAGAATAGCAGACGCAAACACCCTCAAACTTACTGGGAAGGGAGGGATTCATGAAGGAAAACCAACCAAGATGCTAGCTCTGGTGGAGGCATTCCACGGGAGAACCCACAGACCGGCCCAGATTTCCGACTCATGTAGTGAGAAATACGAGAAGAATCTAGCCTCTTTCAGAGAAAGGGATAATGTGATATTCGTACCTAGCAATGATCTCGATTCTCTAAGACAGGCCTTCAAGAGTGCAGAAGAAGAAGGCTTCTTCATCGAACTAATGGCTATGGAGCCAGTGATGGGCGAAGGAAACCCCGGATTATGCGTAACTCGAGAGTTCTACGATTTGGCGAGATCTCTATGTACACAACATGGAAGCATGCTCATAGTCGACTCAATTCAAGCAGGATTGAGAGGGCAAGGATGCCTGAGTATTGTTGATTATGAGGGATTCCAGGACTGTCTCGTACCGGATATGGAGACTTGGTCCAAGGCTCTGAATGCAGGACAGTACCCCCTATCTGTTGTGGGGCTCTCAGACAGAGCGGCCGAATTGTACGTGGTAGGAATCTATGGGAATACAATGACTACGAATCCAAGAGCTTTGGAGACTGCAATTTCTACTCTAGATAGAGTCACTCCTGAGCTAAGAAAGAACATCAAGGATAGAGGCGAAGAATTCGTCTCGAAGTTGAGAGATCTATCTCAAGAACTACCGGGAACAATCACTGAAGTTCAGGGAACTGGGCTATTGCTTTGTGCTGAACTCGATCCGCAGAAGCTTCCAGTAGTCGGGTTTGGCTGCGTTGAGGAATGGTGTAGAAAGAATGGACTCGGAGTCATTCATGGAGGCCAGAATGCTCTGAGGTTCACCCCTCACTTTGCAATTACAACCGAGGAGATAGATATGATAATTGGAATTCTTAGGGACGCACTCATCGCATTCACCTCCAAGTCTATTGAGGCAAACTAATTGATGCGTTATCATGCTCAGAAACGTGCATGTTTCCGGAAAATCGGATGGTCTTAGGGAAGCACTGGAACAGAGGCTACAAAGAGCCGGAGCCTCGATAGTGGAAGATCCTTCTGACTCTGAACTGGTTGTAGGAATTGATCAACAAGAGGATTGCGATATTGCGATTATTCCCATGGGCTCAAATCCTCCGAAATCAACGATAGTAGTGGAATTGAAGGATGTAGTCATTCCGAATGGTGGGAGGAACTGGGGAAATGAGATAATGATAGATTGGATACGACAAATTAAGGGTGGAGGAGAACCAAAAACCGAACCTAGGGACAGGTTCTGGGTCAATGTCAGGGATGTAACTGACGCAATTTCCTGCTTATGCATGAATGAGAAGGAACCCAATCTATCCGGGACCTTCACAATGTGCGGTAGGAGGGCATGGTCATCGGAGCACGTTATCGACGAGATAAGAATTCTCTGGGAGCGTTACAACAATGCGATCAATCACTCCCACACTATCGAGTCTCTATCCGAAGTCCCCAGTCCCGTGAGAGGGATTTATTCTGAAAGATCCGAAACTACGGACTTAGGTAGTCTCCATCAAGCTCTGATTGCAATAGGGGCCGAGGGTTGGCATCCTATTGTGCCAATGAGAGTCTCAATAATGGAAATGATTGCCCATACCGATTAGCGAGAATTCTTGTCTCCCTGAACCTTCACTCTCACATCCTGAGCAAGGCTCTTGCAAGTTTGCATTACTTTCCTAACTCTGGTTCCTGCAGCATTGTTCCCAGAGTCGTGCTTCTCAGCATCTGCAATAGCTTCCGTCAATTCATTTATCATGTCCTGAATCATCTCTCTGACTGTCATACTCCAATCCGGAAAATGTGGACTAATAGCCGTTTCTCCGGCACAGATCTCACTTGCTAGCAAATAAGTCAGAACCGAGGATGGGAAGAATCAGGCTTGCCTCGCCCTCAACGACAATCTGGTCCGCATTGGGACGAATCTTGCCCCAAGAAATAGCCTCCTTCAGTCTAGCCCCAGAGAGGGATCCGTCGAACTCTGGGGCGGTGGTGATCGAAACTGCTGAATCCATACCTGACTCTTGTCTGAACTGGTTCCACCAGATTACGTGATGCTTGGAAATCCCTCCTCCTACCATCAGGCCATGGCTTTCGTCTGCTGTCCAAATCAAGTCGGAGAGAATCTGTTCGTCTGCTAGAACATCAATCATGAAATCCGGGCTCTTTTGTCTGTGCATGAATAATTGAGAACCTATCGAGCCGTCGGTAATTCCTGGTATAACCATCGGAATCCTATTCTTAGCAACCCAGTGAAGAAGAGAACTAGGGTCATCTATCCTGTCACCTATAGCCCAGCATAGTTCCACTGAACCAAAGCCTCTCCAGGGGTTTGCATCGTCTGCAGACTTCCTCTCATCCTCAATCTCCTCCAGCCAAGGTAGTAGGACCCTCTCTAGAATCTCGCCGTAGCACTCATTCGGAATCACCACATTGCCAAGCCTGTTCAGGCCCTCCTCAGCCAAGGCAACGTCATCTAGACTGAAGTCTCCATGGAAGTAACTCCTGTATACTCTGGCTATGTCATGGTCGAGAGTTCCACATGTGGTTATGACTACGTTGTATGCTCTCCTCTTCAGTGCCTCAATGAAGAATCCCCTGGTTCCTGTAGCGCATAGACAGGCAGGGAATGATAGCCAGTTGAGGACTCCCTCTCCATCGGATCTTGAAATTGCTTCTCTCAAGATATCCCTGGCTCTAGCCAACTTCGATGCAGTGAAACCACCAGCTCGAGACATCTGATCTATCAAAGATGCAACATCAGAAACTCGCGAAAAATCATAGTCCTCTACAGGGACTTCGAAATCGTCACGGGAGTATCCAACCATGGTACCCGCACAACCCTCTGGGCTTCAATTGGTGGTATTCCGAATTCTGTATATTCTGTCTCTCAGTTCTGCTGCTCTCTCGAAGTCCAGCCTATCTGCAGCCTGCCTCATCTCCATCTCAAGCCTGGAAATAACATCTACCTCGCCATCATTATCTTCGAGATCCCCTCCCTCTTCACCTATCCACTCGGGCTGACTTACGTTTTCTAGAACCGAATCAGAGTTATTCCAGACACCAGCACCTAGTCCAAATCTCTTTGCTAGTCCCTCCAGACCCTTCTTACCCGGAGGCTTGGCGACCATTCTCCTACCGCCTTCACTCCCCCTACCAGCAACTCCAGAGACTAGGTCCTCCATCTCAGACCCCATTACGGGCAAGGCCTTTTCGATGGTCTTAGGGACTATTCCATTCTTTTCGTTATGCTCTCCTTGCATAGCTCTCCTCCTCACCGTCTGACTGATGGCCGCTTCCATTGAGGCAGAGACGGAATCAGCATACAGAATTACAGAGCCATTGACGTTCCTGGAAGCTCTTCCAATGGTCTGGAGAAGGGATCTTTCGTTACGTAGGAAGCCCTGCTTGTCAGCATCAAAAATTGCTACAAGCGAAACCTCGGGAATATCCAGACCTTCTCTAAGTAGATTAATTCCCACAATCACATCAATCAGGCCCAATCTGAGTGCCTTGATTATCTCGGTTCTCTCCAATGTATCTATCTCACTGTGGAGGTAGTGTGCCTTGACTCCCATCCCTTCAAGGTACTCGGCAACTTCCTCCGCGAACTTGATGGTCATCACTGTAACCAGGACCCGTTCATCACGACTAACCCTATCTCCGATCTCGCTAAGCAGGTCCTGTAC
>LUSA01000084.1 GCA_001629235.1 Marine group II euryarchaeote REDSEA-S43_B8
GATAATCTCTCCGCCTTCGTCCTCGATGAGGCTTACATCAGCGATTTCCTCACAGTTCGGACTTCTATCCCACTCTAGTGAGAATCCCCCAGAAATTGACATCGAACCTATGTGAACAACAGTGTTCTCTGAGGTTCCATTTGAAGACCATTGGAATCTCGCAGCAACCCCTATTCTGAGGACCTCACCTTCCGGGGGGAGTGCATATCCAACAGGCACTGAGAACTCGAACTCTCCAGAGTCCATTTGCTCTGTATGTACGAGAAATGACCCTATAGCGAATCTGATATTACTCGACTCGCTCGAGAGACCAGCAAAACCACCTGAAACCCTGCCACTGACAATTAGGTGGGGGTCGTTCAAGTCAACCCTGGATCCAGAGATACAGCCATCTTCCACTAAAACTCTGAAATCAACGATTTCAGCCTCACCCCAAACCAGATCGCCAGAACCAATCTCTACATACTCTCCGCCTGTACTCTCATGAGAGAACAAAATACTGTGATTCCCTACTCCAGAAACATGCACTCTTCCTATTTTCTGGTTGGGTGGTGCTGAAACTTGGAATTCCCAAATTCCACTCTCCTCTCCACTAGGGACGAGTCCACACGTGCTATGTTCAAGTCCTGATATTTCTCCTTCGTAGGTACTAATGTCGAAAACTGGCACTTCTTCCAGCATGGATGAGTGCTCTGCTCTAGCGTTTTCGAAAGAGAACCAAGGCTGGTGGTACTTCACTCTCAATCCTACAGCATCGACCCTGACCTCGGAGTCATCAGCTCCTTGGTTGTCAGAAACGTAGTCCACATTGAACTGGGTTTGCTCTAATTTCGACCAATCCCAGTCCAAGTGACTATCCAGGTTCACCACAAGCGGGTTGCTCATGCGATTAAGTGGGCCTAGAGTTCTCGCAAACGTGGTAACGAGAATGTCAGAACCGTGATTCTGCATAATCACGTTCACCTCATCTGAAGGAAGAGCATCCGGGATGGAGATGTGCAAAACTAGTGATACCTGCTCAATTTCCATAGAATTCAGTCCAGAGTAACTGTATCCGCCCATTGTAATGTCCGGACCCCTGGACCACGAGTAGAATCCATCCGCTTCCCCGAATGTGGCATTACAGGAACTACATCCACTGCTTGCCCAAGAAGTGTATTCAGCGAAGTTGTCCGGCCTGGAATGGGTGAAGGACATCTCGCCATCTGCCACCATTCCAATGGTGTACTCTGCCTGATCGGTTGAGAAACCGGTAGTAGTTTCGAAGGACCACTCTGAGGGACTCTGGAAACTCCCGGCCTCTAGAATTTCGACTTCCTCAGAAGAGATTACAGTGTCTCCACAGGCTACAGGAAGGGCTAGGGAAGTTAGGAATAGTGCCACGAGAACCGAAGCCGCCCTGGAATATCCCATGGGGCCAACGACGGCTTTCCCCGCTTCAAGGCGTTGGTGTTTGGCTTCTAGCCAATCTTGCAAAACTGTTGAAATACGGGCTGACTCACGCCCAACTTAATTCTGGCTGTGATGGTGTAGCGGTTAGCACGGTGGGTTGTGGTCCCGCCGGCCCGGGTTCGAGTCCCGGTCACGGCCCCAGACTACTGATTATCCAGGTTATCTTTACTGATTTGATGTCCCATTCTCGTAGCCTTGGTGGATAGATAATCCAAGTTTCCTTCCCCCACTCCGGCTACTATTGCCATCCTCTCTACAACGTTTATGCCATATTCAGAAAGCTGCTCAACTTTGTCTGGATTGTTGGTCATCAGGTTCACCTTCTCTATCCCCACCGAGTCGAGTATCTCCGAGGCTATCCCGTAGTCTCTCGCATCCGCGGGGTGGCCTAGCATTAGATTGGCATCTAGTGTGTCGACTCCTCTGTCCTGCAGGTTATATGCCTGGATCTTGGCATGCAGACCTATGCCTCTCCCTTCCTGTCTCAGGTAAACTAGGCACCCCCATCCTGCATCTTGTATCATTCTGAGGGCAGTTTGCAATTGTGGGCCACAGTCGCATCTCAGACTTCCGAAGGCATCCCCAGTTAGGCATTCTGAGTGTACTCTGACTAGTACAGGGTCTGGTCCTTCCATATCTCCGAGAAGCAGGGCGACGTGGTCCAAGCCCGTCTCCTCCTCGTGGAATACCCTGATTCTGAAATCTCCGTGCTCTGTGGGTAAGCGAGCATCGGCAGGCACCTCTCCCAATTCGTAGACCCGCGCGCTGTTCATGTCTTTTCCAGTTGAATCGGCCATTTCAATACTATAGTTCCCCAGTCACATTGGCTATGAGGAACCTGAATTCTCCATCCTTCTCTTCCACTTTCTCAAGAATTACGCCCATCCTGTCACATAGGGCGGGGATGTCGTGAAGAGTTTCAGGATCGTCGCATAACACCTCTATTACTTCGCCATCATCGCAGTGCGTCAGCACTCTACGAGTCTCATGAACGGGGATTGGGCATAGGAAACCGATCAGATCGACCCTCCTCATGCCCTCCTTTTCCATGCCCCCTCCATCGCGGCGATACCCTTCAACCATCCTAGTTCTTGGAGAATTTGAACTCTTGATCTTCCCACGCCTTCATGTAATTGATAGCAGTAGTTTCGTCTGGGAGCATTTGCCTACCTCTTATGGGCCCATTCTTGGCATCATTCCACCTCTCAAAGAATACCCCCTCTTCCCAATCGTCCATGAACATAGGTCTGATGTATGATGATCTGCAGACTGCCCTGGTATTTCCTAGGTCAGCAGCTACGGTATCAATAACTGCTAGCATCGTTGCCATCCTATCCTTCTCTCCATCTCCGGGGAGCTTTCCAGAGTCGGCCAACTTTGCCAGACCCTCGGTCCCCTTCAGGTACCTACCACACCATTCTACGTACGGGGGGAAGCCGTCTTTCTCAGACCTCTCCATTGCCTCCTGGTGCAGCTTCGGTAATTCGCTGATATCCTTCTTGCTGGCTTCAGAAACCATTGCCAGTCTAGCAGCGGTCTTCCATGATGCGGCCCATGTTCTGAAGTCCTTGGCTGTGTACCTGTTATCCATCTTATCATTCAGGTAGTCGTTGATATGTTCGGCCTTGATGTCGTAGTCATTTCCGTGCTCATCAACGTATCTGAATAT
>LUSA01000085.1 GCA_001629235.1 Marine group II euryarchaeote REDSEA-S43_B8
GGAAAAATCAGTACTGAACCCTGACGGAACAATAAGGAAACAGTTCATTGATGGGGAACTTATTCTGAGGAACTCAAGTAAGAAACATAGGGCTTGGGATATTGAGGTTCATCTAGAATCAATAGACTCCACAGATTTCGGAGATCGAGTATCATCTGTTAAGGAGCTAGATCCTACCGAGGAGACGGCGATACCTTACACTGCCTCTGGACCAAGAATGTTGGTTCTGAAGGAGTCGATAGATACAGAGAGCTCCAGAGACGAGGAGCCAAGCCTGTCCATGGTCTTCTCCGACTCCCCTCAGGAAATTGAAATTAATATTGAGATTGAGAATGTCTCACCAGCTCCACTTTACGATGTCGAGGTTAAGAGGACTATTCCAGAATCTTTCATTCTTCCAGATGACAGCATCTACAGTGTCGAGAAAGACTCAGTGGTCTGGGATATAGGACGGATGAACATAGGGGAGAAAAGAAATCTAGCCATCTCCGCGAGAGTAAACACAGAATCGGTTGAAAAAATAAATGCCGGAGTCACTTCAGCAACTTACTCCTCAGAGGCAACAGTCTCCAGAACACGATTCGACAGGGTGAGCGGATCGGGACGTCAATTTTCATATGTAAACGCAGAGGAGGATGACAGACCAGGCGTGTGGCACTGTACTTGTGTCTTCGAAAATAAATCATCCTTCGTAGTCTCACTATCTGGTGCAACTGTAAGGCTAATAGGGCGGGAAGATCCAATATTGGAAGTTTCAGATATTAGGCAAGATGTTCCACCAGAGGGTAAATGGGACTCTATGGTGAAGAGAGTTGAATCTGATGATCAACCAAGCTTCACTCAGGAAATCAGATTCTCGATACTTCCAAGGGTTTCAGTACAATCTTCAGGAACCGTGGAATTGAAGGAACAGCAACTCACGGTTCTTGACGCGGCTCTTCAAAAGAGGTTTGACAAGTCACGGATAAAATCATACATCTCATCCAAGGTAGAAACAGTGATCACCCTTGAGAACACTGGAACCTCTGAGATCAATGTTCTCCGAGTTCTTGATGATATTCCAGGGATTTTTGATACTCCGAACACAGAAGATATTTCCATAGAGATAGAGGGTACTGAACTCAAACAGGAGCAGTACAGAATTGATCTGGTAAATGGGACACAATTAGAGGAGAGACATGTCTCTCCTGATAGGGAGGGTAACGCCCTACGGATGACGATAGGTACCTCTGCTCCATTGGGCTTACAACCAGGAAAGGCAGTAGTAATCAGATACCCTCTCTTAGCACCCGATCCCTCTCCTAGAAATGAGTTACTGGTTGCTCCGATAAAGGTCGATTTCAGCTCAGAAAGATTCGGACCAGTCGCTACCAGGACGGTAGACAAGCCTCCGATAATTTCGGTAGTCCACAAAAGGAGGAACATCAGTACAGGGAAGGAGGTCTTCCCGGGCGGGAAACCAGGGCAATATGAAATAATGCTAATGTTCCACAACAGTTCTGATAGCGCACTAGATGATCTCGCCCTTCACGATATCGTGCCTGGGACGTTCTCCATAGAAGAATCAGTTGTCCGTTCCGATAAAGACGGAGAAAGGGACTCTTCGATAACAAAGGAGTCTGCAAGGGACGGCACTCAGGTAACTTGGGCGATAGGGCGAATTCTTCAAGGAGAGAGAATAGAAGTCCTGTATACGATTCAAGGAGATCCAGAGGCAGAGTACAAGGTATCCGATGCTCAGGATTTCCATGGTGCAACATTTGGTGACGAGGTGGACGAGGAGCCAAATGTCCCACAATGGCTGGAACAACAAGAAGAGGAAATGCCGTCTGCATCCAAGGATGCTATAGAAGTAGAACACCAAAGCGAACCAGTGGTAGAAGAAGAACCCGAGAATAAAGAGGACGAGGTAGGATCAGAAACAGAGGCCGAAAAACTTGAGGAATCGGAAGATCCTGAGGACAAATCAAACACATGTCCGGCATGTGGATTCGAAGTGGGAATAGGGTCTTCGATATGTGTAGTATGCGGGCACACACTTTCCTGACATATTGTAGTCCTCATCTCTCCATCACCGAAGTGTTATTCTCACTCCTTCGTGTCGATGCGATATGGCACCAGCAGAATCGGGCGGGGATGCCCAAGCGGATGCCATGGCATCGATGATGCTTCCTATGTTGTTGCTCCTTGGGATGATGGTCATGTTGATGTTCTATCCTGGTCTAAGAGTCGGACTCTCGGATACAGCAGGATCGGTACTAGAACCTATGTTGCCCTTCCATCAAACCTACTTTGTCCCAACAGTTTTCATTGTAGGCTCATCAATTATGGTCGTGAACACAATCATTCGCTCATTCTTCATGGATCCACTACAGCAAGCCCACTTCTCGCACAGGAGTAGACAGATTGGGAAGCAACTCAGAGAAGCAAGGATGGCTAGAGACACAGCCATGGCAGATAAGATGCAAACGATACAACTCGAGATGATGCCCGAGCAAATGAAGATGCAATCCTCGATGATGAAGCCAATGGTCTTCACAATGGTCTTCATAATTGCAATATTCAGTTGGATGGCTGGTTCCGTGGAATCATTCAGAGTCGGATTCGTCAGCTTACCATGGGACCCCATGTGGAGTTTCAATGCCAGAGTACTCTGGATATTCCCGGCTTGGATAGCGACTTACATAGCAATGAGTGCTCCCTTGGGACGAATTCTGGACAGACACATCAAGATCGTCCGTTTCTCCCGGCATCCTCTAGTACTGTCAGGGGAGACCATCCCAGAGCCTCTACTGCACATGCTCGATGATGCAAAGGGGAAGTCCGCATCATCTTCAGTTAGAAGATCACAGAGGAGGGCGGGACCAAGGAAAACAGGGGCGAATTCAAAGAATACCGACCAACGACGTTCGGGAAATAAGCATGTAGCGCCACCTCGAGAGCAGCGGCCCCCCAGGAAGTGGGACATCGACACTGGTGGCCAAGATTGCCGAATCCAGGGGATGGAGATCAATGAATGGCGGCGACGTTTTCAGGGAAGAAGCCCGATCTCGAGGCCTATCCGTAGAGGAATTAAGCGCAGAAGCAAAAGAGGACACTGATGTGGACAGGCATCTAGACGAACTTCTCCAGAAACGCATGTCATCCCCAGAATCTCCCGAGATTGTGGAGAGCAGACTCAGTGGTTGGTGGGCACATAAGAACGATCTAGAATGCCTAAGAGTTTGGGTGAGCGTTTCGGATAAAGAGAGGGCACGGCGTATTCAGAAGAGGGAAGGGGGAGAGTTCTCTGATTGTCTCCAACGTTCCCAGCAGAGACAGGAAGATGACATGGAAAGGTACTCGTCACTATATGGGATAGATTTGGATGACATGTCGCCGTATCACCTCGTTATCGACGCAGATAGCAAGGATGAGTCTGAAGTATTCAACGAAGTAGACGCCATACTGGAGAGATCAATCGAATAGGACATGGTGGGACGTTGGACCCATTTGCAACCGGTCTACTCACCCTTCTTTGTGGTAGATCGACAAAGATTACCGCGGAACTCCTTAGGAAGCCAAAGAGTTACGTTGCTGTGATACGCTTCAAGACACCAGTTCCGGAAGATGAACTAAAGTCCCTGGTAAATGCGATGAAAGGCGAGATATTCAATGTCCCACCGAAGGAATCTGCAGTAAAGGTCCAAGTCCGGACAAGGGAGGTTTCTGAATCTAGACTGGTCCAGACAGAAGAGGGAGACAGGGTGCACTTGCTCTCGATCAGCTGCGAGGCTGGAACCTACATCAGGACCATGGTGAAGGATCTGGGCCTTCTTTCAGGGAACAAATGCGAGCTATTGGAGCTCCATAGGTCCAGGAGCGGGCCCCTTGAGGATCAAATGGCATGCTCGATGCAGCAACTCGCAGATGCAGTCTTCCTCTGGAAGGAGCATGATGACCCCAGAGGGCTGGAGAGACTGGTCTGCCCTGTAGAAACGGTGCTAAACGACATTCCCAGGATAGTGATCAAGGATGGGGCAGTGTCGGCCCTTTCGCACGGAGCCCCACTCGCTAGGCCCGGAGTAGTCTCAGTCCCGAAAGGACTACCACTTGGGTCGACAGTCTTGATATCTAGCCTAAAGGGAGAGGCTGTAGCAATCTCCGAACTTTCGGTCCACTCAGATTCAATTCCCGAAATGAGATCCGGTCAGATAGCAGCACCAAAGACAGTGATAATGCCACCTGGGACATATCCGCAGACTTGGTCGAAGGATTAGATCGCCTACGCGGTCTCATGCTCTTCGTATATCCACTCGTCTGTTTCCAGCCTAATTTTCAATACCATCATTTTTCACACACACCACCGCATTCGCGACCTAAGCCACTAGCGCGGTAGTTTGCTTTCGCTTTCGCTCCTTGTATAACCATTGCCTATTTTGCTCAGATTATCAGCCAAACGTAGGCCAGTAGCTGTACATTACCGTACTACTTCCTTCGTTGGAACTCCTTCTTGGGTGATTTCGGACTCATCTGGAACGCTGCTAGCGAAAACAGAATCGCCACAACGGATAAGGCCACTATGGTCGAACCCGCATTCCCATCATCAGACCCAGTACTTGGGTCTCTAATTGGGAATTCTACAGAATGAACGTTGTTTCCTTCGATTGTCTCTTCAATCGAGTTCGTTCCATCTATCTCAACTGTGAAGATGGCTACATCAGAAGACTCAATCAGTTGGATGTCACAAGTCGCCATAGACAGGTCTCCAGGATCCAATTCCGAAATCTCTCCTGTTCCAACCAGAATCCCATTCAACATACAGTAGAATGATACATTCTGAGCAGTCGCCCTTCCTTGATTACGGATGAATCCAATCACCTCAACAACATCCCCATTCTCCAGATCATCTGCCTCTACTCCTCCAATCCTTATTTCCATAGACTCTACTAATAGA
>LUSA01000086.1 GCA_001629235.1 Marine group II euryarchaeote REDSEA-S43_B8
GTTGCAGACTCAGTAGCCGATAGTTACGCCCTTTCAAAGGAAGCAAGAGATGCCCCTCAGCAGACCATACTGTTCTCAAGCGTCAGATTCATGGCAGAGACTGCAAAAATAGTTAGTCCCGAGAAGACGGTTTTGCATCCATCTCCAGATGCTGGCTGCTCACTGAGTGATAGTATTGAGGCTGGAGACGTAGTCAGATTGAAAGAAGAGAATCCTGGAGTCCCAGTAGTTTGCTACATTAACACCAGTGCTGCTGTTAAGGCCGAGTGCGACGTTTGCGTTACCAGTAGCAATTATCTCAGAATCTGCGAAAGACTACCGGGAGACAAGTTGATTTTCGTACCGGACAAGTACATGGGAAGACATCTTCAGCAGTCACTCCAAGGTCGTAAGGAAGTTATTCTATACGAAGGAGAATGCGAGGTCCATGCAGAGTTTACTGGCCCCAAGATAAGAAACTGGAAGAGGAGCATGGCTGAGAACGGGATCGATCTTGTGGTTCTGAGTCATCCCGAGTGTGACTCAGAAGTTCTAGATGAAAGTGACTTTGTAGGTAGTAGCGAGTTGTTGATGAACGAGGCTATTCGACTTGCGAGCGTAGGAAAGAAGGATATGATGCTAATCACTGAATGTGGCACCGCAGACAGGGTTCTCGCTGAGACGGAAGACAACCTGAATCTGATGGGTGCCTGCGTAATGTGCAGGCACATGAAGAAGACTCAGTTGGAGGACATACTACAGGCACTGATGGATCCCACTAACGATCAGATTGTGGATATCCCAGAGGATACGATAAGAAGAGCCTCCAGGAGCCTAGATGAGATGTTCAGACTCGCTGAGTAACTATCTTGGCCCCATATGACTGGAGAGTCCATAGGAAAATCAGCGGAATCATAGCGAGTATCGATGCTTGTAGGAGAAGCGAGTTACGGGGCTCTATTGTATCGATGAATGAGTATACCAGCAACTGCTTCTCTCCTTGGTCATTTACTTCTATCCAGGCTAGTCGGTCCAGCAATATCTGAGGTTGAAACTGATCAACATCATCGTCGAAGGTGTGCTGTCTAGTCTCTGCAGATTCGATGTAGTAGACGTAAACGTCATTGTTCCTAAGTGAGTCTTGAGATGTAGAGATGATATCATCTCTCGTTACTTGGAGGAATGCAACCTTCCCCTCCCCTATACTGGGAGAGGAGGAGTCCCACCTAGGATTAGAAATCAAAGTCTGATTGATCGATGATGTGTCAACTATGATTGTCCTATTGAAGGGGCCGACATCTACAGTCGCGACGAGCCAATTCGAGTCCATTACCAGTTCAACTATGGTGGAGTTCCCAAAATCTAGCAACGCACCAGAGTTCCTGATTGACTCTTCTATTCTTTCTGAGGAACGGGGGTCCAATAGGATGGTTAGAGTCAGATCAGAGTCTACCGATGTTATGTTTACAGTAGGGCCAGAGGGGGAGTTCTCAGAAAATGCCACTAGTGAACCTGAAGAGGCGATTACTGAGGAGTTCGATGCCGACTCTAGAATTCTAGTAGATTGATCACTGGTGTCCACTATTCTGAGACTCTCATTGGATAGCATTGCTATGTATCCAGTATCACTGGAAACGGAGGATATAGAAATGTCAATCAGGGATTCTGCTGAAGGTTCACTGAAAATTGGTTCGAGTGTTCCAGTCCCCGAGTCATGACGAAAGTAGTCGACTCTGAATTCATCATAAACTACGAAACTGTTCCCTGAAGAGACAACTTGGGGAGTACTTTCCCATGTAATTCCTCCCAACGTTCTATTTGTTTTTGATATGACGTTGGTAGTCGTAATCGAAATCTCCTGGTCAGAGTCCTCAATCCAAATCAACCACTCTCCCGAACCAGAGGCCGATGTAGGAGATTCAGCCTCGTCGATGGAAATCTTCTGATGAGTGACGTCCCACAATAGAACTGATCCTGTTAGGAGGATTAGTGCCAGAATGATTGCGCCTGTCTGGTTCTTTCCTGGTTCTTTAATTGGTTCGAGAGAACTTGTGAGTGAGTTTAGGGTGCTCCTTATCGATCCTCTCGGGTTATCCAGTGTACGAGCTAGTCTCCTGGTGAAAAGTCTCTCATCGGCCAATCTCCATATTGGCTCATGTGTTCTTGAAGTGATGTTTACAGCGATAATGGCAACTACCATTCCTCCGATTATGTCTACGAACCAGTGGATTCCGAGATATATTATCGCCACAGAGGTCAGGGCAATGAAAATGATGAGGAAGGATCGGAACCTATTCCATCTTCCATCCTCATCCCATCTGTGCATCGTTAGCCAAATCGCAAACGGTAGTCCGATGTGCAGGCTGGGCATCCCATTTGTGAATGGATCAATTCTATTGAACCAATTATGAATTTCAGGTGTCAAGTCATATGCTATAGTCTCCATGCCTTGGATATAATTTCCTGTAACTTTGACATTCAGGAACAGGTAGAATGGTATTGCAAGGATGTATACCCAGAACATGGAAAGAGAAACTCTGTCGGCCATGTGTCTATCATCAAAGTAGATTGGATAAATGAAGGATGAGAAGGTTGCCGTCATGAATCCCATGACGTAGAAGTGAGTCATTATCACGTCCAAGAAATCGTTCCTGAGTCCCTCTTGAACCCATAGGGAAGCATCACCTTCTATCGCATAAACTAGGAAAGTCATATCCAGCTGGGTGTTGGCCATCAATATCCTGTCTAGACCGTCAAGTAGATCCTTCCAAAGATAGACCGAAAAGACAACTATCATGTGCGCCCAATATCGTCTGAACATATCGATGAATCCATCCAGGCTGATCCTTGCGAACTGGGGCTTGAACAGAGGCATCATTGCTATGCTGATTAGAATAGCACCTGTCACCCAGGTGATGTAGATGCCTGTTTCAGCAACCATTACGGGCTCTTGGGACTGTGACTACGTCATCAATTCGACGCAAGGATTAGACCTTAGATAATCCTTAGAGAACGTTGTGACCCCTTCTCGAGTTGCTCAACGATTCCTTCCACTATCGATTTGAATGCCTTGGCTGTTTCTCCCTCCGGCTCTGCGATGATTCGATGCACTCCATCATCTCCTCCTCTAACTATTCCGGGATCGAAAGGGAGGGAACCTAGGAAAGGAACCTCCAATTCTCTGGATGATTCTTCTCCTCCACCTGACTTGAAGACATCCAGAGTGACTTCCCACCTTCCGTCATTATCTGATTTGCACTCAATTGGCACCCCTCCAGGGCCCATTATTGAAATCTTAGAGTTAGGTTCGGATTCCCCTCTGATAGTATAGCCGCTCATATTCTCTACAACTCCTAGGACCGGAACTGAGATTGTTTTGGCGAAGTTGATCGACTTCCTACTATCTAGGAGGGCGACTTCTTGAGGAGTAGTCACGATAACTACGCCATCTATCCCCGGGAGGCTCTGGCTAACTGTCAATGGTTCATCACCAGTTCCAGGTGGGAAGTCGATAATCAGAGCGTCTAGTTCCCCCCATGCTACGTCACCAATGAACTGCTGAATCGCTCCCAACTTTATCGGCCCGCGCCAGATTACCGGCTTGTCTGGATCCTCAAGTAGGAAGGCCATTGAAATCACCTTGACTCCAGCCGGCCCTTCGGCCGGATGAATCTGGCCCTCTTCGACGTTCAGGTCTGCATTTTCGAGACCTAGCATCTTAGGTACGTTGGGGCCTGTAATATCAATATCCATCAATCCGACCTTCTTTCCCTCGCGTGCTAGAGAAAGGGCAAGTCCAGTGGCAACTGTTGATTTTCCAACCCCTCCTTTGCCCGAGAGCACCATGATTTTGTGTTTTATCTGCTCGTCCATCTTGCCGATTCTCATCTTCCTCTGCATCTGCTGGTAAGCCTGTTCCATCTGGGCTCTCTGCTCGTTTGAGGCCTCTGAATTGCCTGTTTCCGCAGAAGATCCGGCAGGATGATGAGACACAGGAGAGTCAGCCATGGTCATCCGTTCGAAGGGATATTATTGAAACCTATTCTGAAGAGATTTAGACTATACCCTGTATTGTGAATCGGTTAATTAGTCACTACCGCATGCTGTATACGTGCGACTACTGTTCGTTTGCGTTGGAAATACATGTAGAAGTCAGATGGCTGAGGCTATTGCTAGAGATTTGGGGCATAGCGCATCTTCTGCTGGAACTCATCCTCCAAAAGACAGAGGGGTGGCGCCAAATGCCTTGATAGTGCTTGAGGAAATTTCCATCGACACCGGGGGCCTTCATCCTAAATCTGTAGATTTTGTCGATCCAGAAAACTTTGACAAAATAATCAGCATGGGGTGTGGCGTTAGTTGTCCGGCCCTGCCAATTGACGAGGACTGGGGGTTGGAAGACCCGTTTGGTAGAGAGATTGAAGCCTATAGAATAACGAGAGATGAAATTAGAGCGAGAGTGAATGCAATTATTGACAGGGGTACCGACGCTTAGAAAAGCCGGTCGGTCCTGCAAAGCCTGCGCGAGTGTAGTGTAGCGGTTATCACCCCACGTTGCCAACGTGGGAACCCGGGTTCAAATCCCGGCACTCGCACCATTCTATTCCAGTTCTGAATTCCTTAGGATGTTGATGAATGCCCCGGCCCCTACAGCAAGCAATGTCACAAGTGAAATCAGAATTATTGTAGTGGAGTTAGAAGAGATCCAAGAAGACCCCGATTTTACGGAGTCTGACTTGGTAATGGAAACAATGTGCTGTTGGTCTTGATCCGCGGTCGTGGAAAGGAAGATGTCAGTCGCTCGGATGTTCAATGTCATCTCCCCTTCGCTGAGAGAAGACCTAGCCGAGAATTCCAATGAGAATACCCCGTCATTAGCTACCCTATCGGGACCAATCCCGTTATCTGACATCAACTGCCATACCTCTGACTGACCAATGGGCGCGAGTCTTCCTATCTTTGCCTGGACGGAGGAGACTCCATCGAAGTCCTGAATGGTGGCCTCCAGGGTGTAATTCAACTCCCCTCCTGAATTAAGTGACGTGACTTGATCGACTGGATTCCCATCCCTTAGAATCGTAAGATTAGTGATGGAGGGGGGTTGATTTCCGATGAGGACCTTCTCTGCTTGCCTCCCTATCTCACTAGAGAGGATTCCACCAATCAAAGTGGTAGTAGTTGAACCTCCCTCCTGATCCTCCAGATGGATGGGGATATTCTGCCTCCCAGGAGACATGCTTGGAGGGATTTGGAAGGAACCCGACCAAGTCGTTATTTCCGTGGATCTTGAATCCCCATTATGCTGCCATTCCCAGACAGAGCCGATAGGCTCGGGCGATAATTCGACCATTGAACCGCCCATGGACTGTAGGTTAACTGAAACAGACTTGATTCCGTGGCCATCATAGGCACCTAGTTGAACTTGAATCTCATCACCTCTGAAAGCGCTGTCAGGAGAGAAGTCAAGATGAATGAGGCGAGGTGGTGCATTGGAAATCTGAATACTGACATCCTGTTGATTTGTAACCCAATAATCCTCCATGATTACAGATATTGGGAGATCACCGCTTTGGAGGCCGTTATGGGCGATTTTCGCCGTCCAGACATCATCGTGAATGACAAGATCGCCCGAAATCCCCGAGTCTGAGAGTTCGATAAGCCCCAAACCGATAGAAGAAAGATCCACTATCACTGATTTCGTGTCTGTATCTATGTCATCGATAGAGATCTCCAGGTGAGCAATGCCCCCCTCTGAAGATAGGACAGACTCCCGGAACCTTACCGAGGACTCCGGGTTGCTTGAGAGCATGGGAGGGGTGTTCTCATCGAATGTAACGATCGAAGGGGAAAGAATCCTATCCACTCTCTGCTCTTCGATAAGGGAAATCTCGGAGTTGTCACCTATGTCCAATGTTACTACTCGACTGACTTCGTTCAGCAATCCAGAAAGGGGTCCCTCGTTGATGATGCTCCCATTCGCCGAGCTGATGCCTCCGAAGATACCATTCCACTCAGCTACTGAAATCTCATGACCATCTATGTATGCGACTTTGCTGCTTGTTACGGATACTTCCAGTGTCATTTCCTTATTGCCTATGAGTTGGAAACTATCTCCTATTGCCAATATCTGAGGGCATACTCCGGTCTCTCTAGAGATATGATTAGAGAAGATGGCGTTCGCTTCGGGAGAATCTGGATTCTGGATGATAGGGGAGTTCTCGGGGAACTCGTCCTCTGTAGATCCGTTGTCCTCGACAAATGTATAACGAATCGTTCGATTCGTCCAGTCCTCTTGAGGGACTACATACTCGTAGGTCAGGTTGTGCTCCGCTCCCCACTCCTGATCTATTGGACCGAAAGGCGTAGCAGAGACGTTGAACCAAAATTCATTCTGGATTTTGTCAGCCTCGAAAAGGGTACCAGTCGCATTTCCGTAGACATCAGAATCTACAATCCTCCGCACTAGACCAAAGGACCCCTCAGCATCACCATCGTAGGTACCATCAACAATTATTGTGTCAGCAACGGTCTCTCCGCCTTCTGACTGCATGTGAATGATTGGGATGGTGCCATTTACCTCGATGTATGGGGCCTCATCTGAGGCAATGAAGTCGAACTGCCCGCTTCCGAAAATCCTAGAGTACTGGTCAGTCCTGATTCCCTCTTCCCATTTCTCCCTGAGTATTAGCTCCTCCAATTCAAATGAGAAGAACTCGCCTGCAGCAGATATTCTGGCAGATGCATTGGCTTCAATCTGGATATCCTGGAGTCTCCGAAAGCCATCCTCATCCCAAGTCTCGAAGTAAAGCAAGAATACCTCGCCAAAGACCCCTCCGGAGCTCTCGTTATCTCCGCCATCAATGGAAATCCATCCATCTCCCTCGAACATCATCCTCTCAGTGATCTTGCCATCTTTGAATGACCTTAGAACATAAGCATCCTTGATTTCCGCGTTAACTATCGCTCCCTCATCGCCTTCATCGATTGAAATCGCGATCTGTCCAGAACCAGCCATCTCGAAGTCTTGGCTGATTAGTTCGGTTCCATGATAAGTCTCATTTAGCCAGATTCTGTCCAATCCAAGATCTATTGCTGCTCCCTGTGATCCGTTCGCCATATCTAGGACTAGAGTACCATTTCCTAGTTCATTGGACTCTAAGACGTCCCCAGTTCTCTTTTGCCAACCTCTGCCTTCGAAAGTGACTCCCTGACTATCTCCCTCCATTCCTGAAAGTGACCAATTGGTTTCTCTTGTGACCTCATGATCTGAGATTGGTTGGTTCCAGTTTGTAATATTCAGCGAGCGACTACATGAGGCAACCGGAGATTGAACAGATATCCAGACATAGTCTCCAAACTGAGGCTGTTCTTCCAGAATTATTTCTATCTCCCCTCCAGCCACGAATATCGAGGTGTTTTGTCCTGACGATTGAAACGAGCCTCTGGTATGCTCGACGCTAGTGTTCACTTCTTCATGTGATATGGAGTCGGAGATTGGTGGCTCGAAAACTACCCGATACCTGTGAACAAGAGAAACCTCTGACCCTCCATCTTCTGAGAAGTCCCATTGCTGATCCCAATCTGCAAGGATTTCACAACTGTTGATTTGCCCTTCCTCTGCCCAAGCTAGTGAAGAGGGTACACAAACCGCTAGCATCGAAAGCACTACGGCTATCGAGAAGGCTCTGGTCATGTTATCCTCCGCACACTGCGGCATTTCAAACAATTCCCGGCATGACTGCTGGAACCACTAGAACAAAGGCTCCTCATAGTCGTCGTCCACCCCTGACCTCTCTCTCCAAAGACCTGCAGGCATACCGTCATAGATATCGGCATAGGGATCTTCCTCTCCCTTGTCTTCATTCTGAACAGCCAAGTTGGCAAAGTTCTCAGCGTTTGCTTTGAACTTCCAGTAGTGGATCCTCCACTCCCTTCCATCCCAGAGGGTGGTCTCCTCGGACTCTGTAGTTAGCAGATCATAGTCCTGCAACTGGTAGAACATGTTCCTGTCTGTTGGCTCGAGTGCATTATCGATTATTCTGTTTGAGAAGCCGAAGAAGCCCAATGCATGTTCTGCTATTGACTCTGCCACATGAGTCTCCATAGTGGTATCCACCTTGCTCTTAATGGCCTGAGTAAGCTGTGCTAGCGTTAGTCCCATCTTCCCACCGACTCTCGATGGAAGCCGAGGTTTTCTATCGTTCAACCCGCCCGAAGTGGTTAATCTGTGCTCTCTTCTCGAGTACCCATGGATGAGCCCGGCAGTCATACTTTCCTCGCACTTGAGGAGTCGGAAAGTGGCCCTTGGGATATCGTAATACTACAGATTCCGCTTGAGATGACTTGCAGTTACGGAGAAGGAACTCGTCGTGGCCCTAAGGCATGCATCGAAGCAAGTGCTCAGGTAGAGTTGCATGACTCAATTCTCCCAGAAGATCTACCAAGTGGGACAAGAATTCACACTGCGGCACCATGGTCCTCTGAGGCGCCAAGCCTCAGGGAACAATTGGACTCCATCGGAGAACATGTTAGACCATGGTTTACTGGGCAGGAGTTCCCTCTGGTTCTTGGGGGCGAACATGGGATACTGCTTCCGATTCTAGAGAATTTAGACCAACACCCCTCAGTTAGGGACATTTCAGAGCTGACAATAGTTCAGATCGACGCGCATGCTGATCTGAGAGAGGAGTTGAACGGAGAGAGGTTTTCCCACGGGACAGTAATTCGTCGGGCTCTGGAGTTGGGAGTGGGCAGAGTGATACAGATTGGGGTTAGGGTATTCTGTCATGAAGAAGAAGAGATGATACAGAACGAAGATAGAGTTGAGACTTGGTTCGCAAGAGATCTACTATCCATCGTTGATGGGAAGCTAGAATGGGAGAGGTTAGTGGACAGGGTTTCAAGTATCTCTGGCCCAGTTTGGCTAACCTTCGACGTTGATGGTCTTGATGGTTCACTAGTTCCAGCAACTGGGACACCAGTTCCGGGAGGGTTGAGTCACTGGGGTTCAGTAGAATTGATTGAGAATCTATTCGCATCTGGGAATTGCGAAGTTGTTGGTGCGGACGTAAACGAAATCGTTCCAGGGACTGAGGGTTCATTGACTGAGTTCAGTGCAGCACTTATCGCTACGAAGATAGTGGCGTGCCACATAGCCAATTCTGGGAGCAAAATAGGAGAATAATTGTACGTTATGGCCCCTACAGCGGCGTATGCGCCGCTGGATAGCAACAATTCTGGTTGCTTCATTTGCACTTGCATCTGTTTCACCTGCAGTATCGGCCCAGATTAGCCAACCGGATATTATCCAGGAACACTGGTACCACTCATATGCAACACTTACTCTCGATCTAAATGCCTGGGCAGATGAACATCCAGATATCGTGAACCTACTGGTTGTAGGCGAAACAGAACTTGGAAGAAATCTCTGGATGTTACAAATTTCAGACTGGAGTCTGGAGACCAAGCCAGATGGAACTGCCAAAGAAGTGGTGTATATCGACGGCGGCCATCATGGTAACGAGCATTTGGGGACGGAGTTGGCATTCATCACTGCAGAGTATTACATCGAGGGGTGGTCTGACGGTGAGCAGGATGTGATAGATGTTCTTTCAAATACCGAGTTGCACATCCTAATCATGCTGAATGCGGATGGAAATGACTTCGATACCAGATGGAACGTGAACCAGGTAGACCTGAATAGAAACTACGATCATTACTGGAACACATGCCCCACCACTCAGCCAGGAAGTTCTGCATTCAGTGAATCAGAGACTCTTGCAAATTCAATTTACATGAATGATGTAGTTCCTGATGCAGATTTGTACGTCACAATGCATACCGGAGTTTGGATTATGCTGTATCCATGGGGAAAATGGCCAGAGCAACCTCCTGACTGGGAAATGTATCACCATATTAGAGACGAAGTGAACTCGAACATTTCGGACATTCCTATTCGAAACGCGAACCAAGGCCTATACCCAAATTGCGGCACTAGCCGGGACTACGGCTATGGCGTCATGGGCTACCCGACTTTCACGTTCGAGACTGATGACGAACAGTTCCTACTTGGGACGGTTGAGTCGGTATCTGATAGGCTGGCTGAGGAGCTAGATGTGATGTTGTATCTGATTGAGAATGTCTGGTACTGGAGAGCTCGTCTCTTCATTGATGCAATGGTGATAGAAGAGGGGGGCGAGATCCGGCTGGAGGTGTCCAACCTCGGGAGATCGAGTACCGCTAACGCCACTTTGACGTATGTTACAGAGGAGAGAACATGGTTCCCAGTCGGAGATGATCCAGGAAAATCGCCCTGTGAGATTGAGAGTTTTGGGTTCAACTACTCTTCTCCTGGGTGTGGATTCGGAGTGAACGCTACCAACAGCACGGAGTCGATTCTTAACTTCGGAGATGCACCTATTTCTAATGGCCAAGGAACTTTCCACCTATTCTACCAGAAGAGAGTGATAGATGCGTCGGGATGGGTTTCGGAACCTGTCAACGATTCAATTATCGAGAATAGTCACAGTAGAAACGCGGCCCTTCCATCGCCATCGGTATTTCTTAGCATAGCCTGCATTTTCCTGGCTGCATTGGGCAAGAGAGAGGTCAGAGTTGAAAAGCTGTAGTCTTATTTTGACTCTAAAATTGTACTTTTTACAAGGAATTGTTTGTAAACTGGTTACTAATCGGCTCTTTGGGGCTAAATATGAAAATAGCATGCAGTGAATTTACAGAATTAGGATCACAAATGGTTCTCCCTCTCTTCGAAGGAGTTGATAGGGCGCCAAACAACTCTCTCAGAGGGCTAAGTAGGAGTCAACGTAGTCTAGTGAGGGACGCTCTCGCATCCGGAGACTTCGATGGGAAGAAAGGCAGGAGGATGACGCTTTGGACTCCGGGGTGCAATATCGTCCTAGTCGGCATGGGAGAGAAGGATTCCCTCGGACATAAGAGAGCCAGGAACACTGGTGCCAGACTGATAGCTTCTATGTCCAAAAAGAAGGGCATCGACGTGACGGTGAGATTCACTTCAGGTTGGTCAGTGAAGAGAATGATCGACTTTGCCGAGGGAATGCTACTTCGGGACTACGAGTTCCTGGAGCACCAAGAGTCACCGAAGGACCACATTTCTGAACCTTGGAACGTATCTTTCCAAGCAAGCTCGAGGTATCAAGAGTCATTGGCCCGAGGGCTAAGCAAGGTAGGTTCAGTGGCGGAAGGAGTCCATCTAGCAAGAGACTTGGGCAATGAGCCTGCAAACGTACTTTACCCAATGGAATACGCAAAGAGAGCGGAGGAATGGGCCAAGGACAAGGCCAACGTAGAGGTAGAGGTATACGATTGGAAGAAACTGCAGGAACTCGGCATGGGAGGACTGATCAACGTTGGCAAGGGGAGCGATCGGAAACCCTGCATGGTCCTATTCACGTTGAATCCGGATGCTGATGAAGGAGTGCAGCGGCCCTGTATTGTAGGGAAGGGAATTACATTCGACACCGGTGGAATTTCGATCAAGCCCACTGGAGGGATGTGGGACATGAAGTACGACATGTGTGGAGC
>LUSA01000087.1 GCA_001629235.1 Marine group II euryarchaeote REDSEA-S43_B8
AGGTCTGTTCTGAATCTCTAAAATGTGTGTTTGCAATGAATTCATCGAGAGCCTTTTTTGTCCTCGGCTTATCCTCAGTTACGAGCCCTACGTTGGCCCTGCCATCGCACTTTGGAATCATCCACAGGTACCCCTTCTCAGCATATCTAGGCCATATGTAGAAATCTAGGTAACCATCAGTGGGTACCTCTAGAAGCTCGTACTGCATTCCTGCGACTACCTTGCCCTTTTGATTCAGAGGGGACTCTCCATCAGGCTTGACTAAACGGGAGCAGACCGCTGCAACCCCTGAGGCATCGATGACTATCTTGGCCATTATGGGGAATTGATCCCCCTTGCCATCACAAACCCATCCTGAAAACGGTTCTCCATCGGCCCTCTCCATGGAAAGTAGTTTGTGGCCTAGGTTGAGCGTGGCACCTGCAGAGACTGCCTCATCTGTTATCCACCTCTCAAAGAGGTGCTTCTCCAGAACGTACCCCTCCTCTGTTAGTCGCTTTTCTGTACCGTCTGGGAATATGACCCTTATTCCGTGCACCCTCTTGCTGATTACCTCCTCCGGGAGAGTAAGCTCTAGGTTCTGACAAGCTATCTCGGAAATACACTCTCCACAGTGTCCTATCTCAGGGTGATCCTCGATAATTATCGTTGATAGCCCCTTACGTGAGCATTGTAGAGCGGCGTTTCCACCTCCGGGACCGGCTCCCACAACAAGAACGTCGCAGACCGTCATTTCGTCGCCCACGTAGCTACGGTAAGGGCACTATCAAAGAAACCCTCGGTTTGATAGCCTCCAAAACAGACAAACCTTCTCATGCCAAGAGCACTGCGTTATGGCATGGGTTGGAGGAGTCTACAGGAGTTCATACTTGCTCTGGAACAGAGAGGCGAGTTGCTGAGGGTAAGCCATCCAGTCGATGTCGAGTTAGAAGCGGGTTGTATCGCAGACCTGTTGGTGAAGAGGGGCGGCCCAGCTGTTATCTTCGATCAGCCAAGATTGGGGGATGGAAGTATCAGCAGGTACCCTCTAGCGATGAACCTCTTCGGGACCCGTGATAGGACAAATCTCGCGCTAGGAGTCGTGGAGCCGAAGGAGATTGGTGAAATGATGACTGGGCTCATGAAGCCGGATATAGGAGGAATTCTTAGGAGGCCGTGGACAGGTCTTGGGTTGCTGAGACAAGGAATTTCAATGGCTCCTAGGAAGGTCTCGAGGGGGAGGTGTCAGCAGGTTAGGATGAATAATCCTGACGTGACTAGGCTGCCCATCCCAACGACCTGGCCCCAAGATGGCGGTCCCTTCATGACGCTTCCACTTGTTGTCACATCGGATCCAGAAACCGGAGTTCACAACCTAGGGATGTACAGGAGCCAGGTTTTCGGCCCTGATGAAGTCGGCCTTCACTGGCAGAAACATAAGCATGGGGCGGACCATGCTGAGGCATCAGATGATAGGATGCCAGTTGCGATTTGTCTTGGAGGCCCCCCTCAGGTAATCTTCAGCGCTATATCCCCCCTTCCGGACAATCTCTCAGAGTACGAGTTTGCAGGCCTGCTTAGTGGGAGGCGTCTCAAGATTACAAAATGCCTGACCAATGATTTGTGGGTTCCAGCAGACTGTGATTTCGTGATTGAAGGATACACCATTCCCTCTGAGAAAAGAATCGAGGGACCATTCGGAGATCACTTCGGCCACTACTCGTTGGAAGATGAGTATCCAGTGATGCACGTTACAGCAATCACTCACAAGAAGGATCCAACTATTCCCATGACCATAGTGGGCATACCACCAATGGAGGATGGTTATCTTGGGGAGGCGATTGGCGATGCCCTACTGCCAGTGTTGAAGTTCCAGCACAGAGATGTGATCGATACTTTTCTACCACTTGAGACGGGTTTCCACAATCTGGCTATTGTTTCCTCCAAGCAGAGGTTTCCTCGTCAGGCCCGCAAGACAGCTCTGGGACTTCTGGGTGCAGGACAGATGATGTTCCTAAAAGTGGTCATAGTAGTCGATGAAGGGCATCCCGTGAAAGATCTCGAAGAGCTCTTAGATGCGCTCGATAGCAAAGTGAAGATTCCCGAGGACCTAGTGGTATTGAGAGGCATGGTCGCTGACTCATTAGCTCACACTTCACCCTGGGATAACATACATGACAAGTTGATTATCGATGCAACGACACCATCAGAAGGAGATCCTATTGGCCTTCCTGCAGAGACTAGTGCGAGTGAGTCGCTCGCTATCTCCGCATCTGCGATTGACGGTGTGGTGCAGGCAAGGATGATGCGCCCTTCTATGATGGTAATTACAACTGAAGTAGAAGGTAGTCCTAATCCTGAAGAGAGCATGGAGGAGGCTGATGATCATTTGGCGCGTCTTCAGAGAGAGAAGATTGCGAGAATAAGAGATTCTATCTGGAACCTTGGGGCTGCGAAAGGCCTGAAGTGGCTATTCATCACAGACTCTGATGCGAATCTAGAAAATGAAGATTGGAAGAGAAGGCTTCTTTGGCAGCTTTTCTGTAGATTCGATGTGGGCAGGGATCTACACTTTGATGAGTCGAGGGGCAGAGTAGCTTGGGATGCAACCGTTCCAATCCCCTCTACTGAAGGACCTCTTCCGGTTCGAAGATGGCCTGCTGTCACCTTGCATGATCCTGAGATGGTTAGTCGAGTTGATGCATGGCTCTCTCAGAGGATTTGATATGGGCGCTAGAGAGATTCTTGAGTTCGTAAAAATCGAGCATACACTATTCTCACTCCCGTTCGTTCTGATTGGTTTCGTACTGGCAGACAATGAGTTTGGTAGTGAGATGTCAGATGGGTTTTGGATTATTTTTGCAGCAGTTGGAGCCAGAGGGCTAGCAATGGCACTTAATCGAATAATAGACAGGGAAATAGATGCAGAGAACCCTAGAACTTCCTCGAGGCACCTACCGTCTGGAACAATGTCAATTCAAGCAGCCTGGGTACTCTCTGGAATATTTCTTGCTATGCTACTGTTCTCCGCATGGATGCTGAATGAAGTAGCGCTGAAGATGTCTTGGCTTCCTGTGACAGCCTTTGTGATATACCCCTATACGAAGAGGTTCTCATGGTTGTGTCACTTCTGGATTGGTTTCTGTCTTGCCCTTGCACCAGCGGGTGCATGGGTTGCAATCGCTGCCGATCACCATGGATGGGAGGCAATTTTCGGAATAGGCCAAGAGCAACTGGAGTTTCTCTGGTTCCCGGAAGTATTCTTCATTTCTCTGGGCGTTGCTCTTTGGATTACTGCATTCGATGTTAACTACGCACTAATGGACAAGGAAGTTGACAGGCAACAGGGGATCAAGTCTTTCCCAGCAATCTTCGGAAGCATCGCTACTAGGAATCTAAGTATATTTCTGACAATCGGATGGGTGATCTGCTTCCTCCTTGCTGGGATGCATGAATTCACCGAATCAGGTAGATTTAGTTCACCGGTTTGGATCATTTCTGCCCTCCTTATGGGTTTAGTTAACCTGTATGTCATGACTAAGCTTGCCGAATCATCTTCTAATTCCGTAGAAGAAATGGGAAGCTATCAGAATATACTGTTCCTTTCTTCTATGCTAACTGGCTGGGTCCTTCTAGGGAGTATGATTTACGTAGGTTGATCCCTCGACATTGAAAATATCGAGGTATAACGATGTTCATCCTTCAGTCAGAATATGATAGCGCGGGTGATCAGCAGCAGGCGATCGACACACTGGTAAAACAAATCGAAGATGGGCAGGAAAGATGCGTTCTTCTTGGCGTCACTGGGTCCGGGAAGACCTTCGCTATGGCGAAGATAATTGAGAGGATGCAGTTGCCTACGCTAATCCTATCACACAACAAAACACTAGCACGTCAAATCTGGCAGGAGATGTCTGGATTGTTCCCAGATAACTCAGTTGAGTACTTCGTTAGCTATTACGACTACTATCAGCCTGAGGCATACATCCCTGGACGAGACCTCTATATCGACAAGGAGCTGCAGATGAATGAGAGAATAGAGCAAGAGCGGTTCTCGACGGTAGCTTCTCTTGTTTCTCGTCCAGATGTGATTGCAATAGGAACGGTTTCCACAATCTACGGTCTAAACCCTCCAGAGGTCTTCCAGCAGAATCACTTGAGGCTACATGTGGGACAAACTGCTGATCCTCAGGTTGTAGCAAGGGGTCTCGTGGAGCTTCAGTATCGAAGAACCACTCGAGAGATTACCAGAGGAGACGTTCGACTCAGAGGAGAGGTTCTCGACGTGTGGATGCCAAGCAGAGATGACCCAATAAGAGTCAAATTCGGATGGGAGGGGATTGAGAGGATACAAGTCTGCGAGGCAGTGTCTTGGGAGCCTCTGGACGAGTTCGAAGAGGCTTGGATACATCCAAGAGAGTTCTACATGACAAGTGAGGATAGATTCAACCAAGCCCTTGAGGATATTGAGAAAGAGTTGGATGAAAGATTGGACTGGTTCGAATCGAAAGATGGAGGCCTTGAGGCTCATAGACTGGAGCAGAGAACTAGATTCGATCTAGAGATGCTGGATGAAGTTGGCTCTTGCAAGGGGGTCGAGAACTATTCGATGCACTTCGATGGGCGAAGTAGGGGCGAGAGGTCGTACTGCCTTCTGGACTTCTTCGCCAGCAATGCAGAGCAATTCCATGGAGGGTCGGACCGATATCTGGTAATCATGGATGAGTCTCACGTGACACTCCCCCAAGTGGGAGGGATGTTCGGAGGAGATTTCTCAAGAAAGAAGAACCTAGTCGACCATGGATTCAGACTTCCGTCCGCGTACGATAACCGCCCACTTAGGATAGACGAGTTCCAAACTCTAGTCCCTCAGATGGTCTACGTTAGTGCTACTCCTGGAGAGCGGGAGCTGAGGCACCTTGCAGAGGTGACAGGGCAAGACGTCCCCGCGGGTCTGATGCATGTGGACGGCGGG
>LUSA01000088.1:0-7027 GCA_001629235.1 Marine group II euryarchaeote REDSEA-S43_B8
CAACATAAGGGTGGACGATTACACCTTCAATGACGACGGCACGTACATCGAGACAGTAACTGGAATGGACGCTGCTCAGAAGAGAGTCATTGAGATGGGGGTCCATGACTTCGAGAGCGGACTCTACAGGATAGACCTCATGACCATATTCAACAACACGGACAACAGTACGAACTGGTTCGACAAGCCTGAGATTAGCCAAGCCAACAACGTATCTACCATACTGTTCGAGATCGCCAACGCTGACATCACGCTACTTCAGGCAGATGTTCTCGACTGCGTCGCCGATGCGGTCTACTCCTGCGTATACTCGACCAACCCACAGGGCCAGCAGTCGCACAACTTCGCAGTTCCAATGCTAAATGGTGTCATCGAGGGAATCTACGAGGTGACAATGAAGATCGTTGACGAGGACACGGGGCAGACCGTATTCGAGCAGACATCCGATAACGGGCCCTTCGTTCTAGACCCGCACCAGAGGTCTCAGGCGAACTGGACCTCTCCCTACGACCTGTGGTTCGACTCCCACACGTACAACATCAGCTTCCAATCCACATTGATCGGAACTGGGGAGGACTCCGGTAACGAGAGATACTTCTCAATCGAGTTCCTCGACAACATAGACGTCGCAATCCTCTCCAACCCCACTGACCAGAACAGGCTGCAGAGGGTTAAGCAGGACCTATCCTCGATGAACAAGACATACACCCAGCTAGAGGTGGAGGACTGGGACGTTTACGGAATGGAAGACTGGCTCGAGCACTACTCCAAGGTCCTGCTGCCTTGGCAGACTGACTACAGCGTGGAGTATGGCGACTACTACGAGCTCCTTGGAACCCCAAACCCAGACAACGCCGACATAACCCTGACTGAGACCCTAATCGAGTTCATGAGGGAGGGGGGGACTCTTCAGGTACACCTGGGACCATACTACTCTGACTACGACGACATACAGAATCCGAACTCACCAGACAGGCTACCCTTCGGAATGAACGTAGTGATGAGGGACCACCACAACGATACCGTTGACCACAGGGTACTCTCAGAGAACGTGAGCCTGATAGACCCTTATCACCCTCTTATGTCCGGAATCGACCCATCCTCCCTGTCAGGAATTAACGGTGGGACGCACGTGGCACTATCTGCGCTCGACCTGAACCAGGTCAAATCAGAGAACATCCCCCAGGTATGTAGCGATGGAGCCTCCGGTGGAACCGAGGGCGGGAAGATAAGCGACGGCGGCACGTTCCACACGATCATCCGTGACTCGGAGAATCCGAGCCAGGCCCTTTTGTCAACCTGTAACGTTGAGCAGGGAGGGATGATCATCACGACAATAGACGTGGAGAATCCCGCCGTCTCACAGCCATTCGGAGATCCAAACTTCGCCATGCTGTCTAACCTCCTTGACTTCCACCTGACTCCATACCCAGATGGATTCGAAATAGCCGGAGAGGGCTTCGAGCTAACTATTGACGGTGCAGTTCAGGCCATCGACGTACTTACCGGAGCCTACGCCAGGAAGGCAATCAAGAGCTCTGCGGAACTGCAGTTCGGATTTGAGACGGACGTGCCAGGGATTCATGCAGACTGGTTGATCGAGTCTGTCAACGGTGATGCAGTAACTGGTTGGGACGGACAGCCCCTGGGAAGCGAAAACAACCACGTGCACAGCTCGAACTCCTCGCAGCCTGCGACAGCCATATTCTGCGTCCCAGACGAGAATGCCGAACTAGGGTGCAAGATAGATGCAGAGTGGAGAATCTGGTTGTTCCTGCACGACTCCTACGGGAATACACGGATAACCAACATCTCCGTGTACACTAACGACATCAACGCTGACAGCACGCCTCCGGAAGCTCATATCGAGATAGTGGAGGACTCATCCTTCACCGATTTCGTCGAGTTCGTCGGATATCAGCAGACACCGACAGGAAAGCAGGACGAAAACGGCAACTGGATAATGGTCGACTCCCCCAAGTACCGAGTCAGGCTATCAGACACCGGAGACACTAGCATTCGATTCTCCTCCGCTAACAGTAGCGATATCGGAACTGGAATTGGAAAGTTCACTTGGTCAGTAAATGGAGACGGTGACAACGTGCAGTCTTACGAGTTGCCTGGTAGCCAAGTAGAGTGGACCTACACATTCAGGAATCTGACTGTGGGAGAGAACACCATAATGGTTGAACTGACTGTGTACGATAAGAGGGACCAGAGGAACGAGGAACCGACTAGAGTCTTCTTCGAGGTAGTTGGCGAGATGTTCGGAGATGCGGCCCCGGAGGTTCAGTTCGATAGCATCGCAACAGCAGACGGAGAGTCATTCAACGGATTGGAGTCTGACATAATCAACATCACAGGAACCGTAGTCGACAACGACGCAAGCGCGGATTGCGACGTCAAGGTAGAGGCCTCATTGGACGACCTCTCGATATTCGATAAGAGCGATGGAATCAAGACAGCCCAGAAGGCGTTGGGGAGGTTCGACTGGCAGGAAGGCCTATGCGACGGCGATCAGTACTTCCTAACACTCAACATATCCCACAAGTATCTGGAAACAGAAGGGAACGTGGGCGTCATCCACATCAGGCTCACAGAGGGGGCTTACGTCGTCGACGACCAGATCACTCTCTACACTGTCCCAAGGTCCAATGAGGAGCAGGGCGGCAATGAGGAAGGTAGTGGCGACACTTCCACTCTGATGTTCGCTGGAATAGGGGCACTACTGCTAATTGCAGTTCTTGGAGTCCCGATGATGTTCATGAGAGGGCGCGGGGGGTCCGATCAGCAGGACTCCGTGGAGTCATTCGGCGGCGTGGAGCAGATGGATCCAGTCGAGGCTTACGTGCAGCAGCTTGTGGCACAGGGCTATGATGAGCAGATGGCCAGGCAGTACGCCACGCAATACTATGCGCAGTACTACTCGCAGCAGAACAAGGGCGGCGGTGGCTGATCAGAGTTCGGGTACCGAGGGCCTCCACTTCCGTGGCAGGGCCTCCCCCGACTCCTCGATTAGCCCCAGCCTCTCCTGGAAGGCAGGGGTCCTCTTTCCTATGACGTACGTGTAGAGCTTGGATGACCTGATCTCTTCGGGTACGCAGACCTTCCCGCTGGAGCTCTCCGTGTCTATGGCCCTGTTGAGGAAGGACTCCGGACGGTTCAGTTTCAGCAAGAGCCTCCTGGAGAGGTTAATCACGACGAAGTACAGGGCGACAATAATCAGCATCACAATCACAGTGGCATATGGTATCCCTGCGAACAAATGCGACGCAAGTGACCCCAACAAGAACACTATTGGCATGACGAACATCAGTAGGAAGTAAGTCTCAGTTAGTGGCTTCTTCTTCCTCATCCTACTGATTAGTCCCCACGATTCATCATTGCTGTTCTGTGGCTCGAAAGACAACTCCTCCTCCATAGAACTCTGCTCCTCGTAGATTATTCTGAGCCTCTTTGCCCTAGTCTCTAGGGACTTGCTGGGCTGCCTTTCCACCATTCTATCCAGGACATCCAGAAATTCCCCAGCTTGCTCGAAGCAACCCATCCTAATGAGAATGGAAATCTGCTCGAAGTAGGGAAGAACATCACTTGGAGCAACTTCCTTCCTGTCTTCCCACCATTTTAGTCCGTGTTCCAGCATTCCTAGGTGAGCGACTATGATTTCTCCCCCAATCCTCCATGCATGCTCGTTATCCGGATCTAGCTCGACAGCCTTCCTGCTTGCGGCCATGGACTTGGATGACTGAATCATGTCAGGCATCTGCTGCTTCCCCCTAGAATCTACTGGCAGCACCCACTGAGCGATAGCAAACCAAGCATCTGCGTGACTCTCGTCAATAGAAACCACTTCTTCAGCGAGAGATAGAGCAGTTCCCCTATCTCCTGACTCATTGGCTTCTATGGCATCCAGCCATATCATCTCGGCACCCTTCGTCATGAGATTCGCAGAATACCCTCGATGAAGAATGCTCGGGTTCTAGGCTAACGCCTCTTGCCCCTACCTTCCCTACTGGGTCCTCTCCTTCTGCCGGGACTATGTGACCTCCGTCCTGATTTACCGGAAGTCCTCTGTTTACCCTTACTCCCCCTTCTGTAGTGATTATTCCCTCTTCCGGAATTCCCTCCCCTCTTACTATCCCTCGAATCATGCCTTCCTCGTCCTCCAGATTTTCCCCTAGGGCTCTTATTGTTCCTGTTTCCTCTACCATAGTTTCCCCTCGGGCGACTCTTCCGTGAGTTTTCCCGGGGGGCTATCTCGACAGGGGATCCCACAGATGCCCTCAAGTCTATTCCATCGTAAAGGGGGTGTACGTGAATCAGAGGGGACTCAATGGGACCTAGAACAGTCTCCACCTTTCCCAATATCTTACCGCCCCTAACTCTCATTCTGGCACCGAGACGAGGGGGCCTTCCTTCGAAGGAAATCAGCAGGCCTCCCTCATGAGACTCACGATCCACTCTTCCCGAGAAACTCATTCTAAGATCTCCTTCTGAAGAAAATAGCCATCGATAATGCGATCAACAGCGAGGGGATGCCTGAGGCTGGAAGACTGGTTTCAGAAGGACCACCTTCAGATTCATTGAAGTGTCTATAGATGTCTGAACAGTGGTACATTTCCCAGACTGATCACAACCGGTAATCTCCACGTCAATAATCATCTGATCATACTCTCCACCCAATGCGAGAGGCGCGAGGTCCACCCATTCAGTCTCCCAAGTATTTCCCATGACCTCGACTTGGTGAACGGTATCTGCAATCTCGATTGTGAAAGTTACCACCTCTCCGTCTGGATCGCTGTAGTGACCTTCCACCTTCCACATCCATCCATCGAAAGAGGCCATTCCCAGTGTGAGTAACGGGGGTTCGCTTTCCTTAACAATTCCAAGATCGAATGTTCTTTCGAAAGACTGATCGCCAACCACTACTTCAATCCAAATCTGTACCGGACCAGGGACAATACCTTGGGTCGGCATTAGTACTTCATGAGTTCCAGTGCTCTGTCCACTATACTCCATTGCCTGTCTTGATTGCCCATCTTGCGACAAAGCCAGACGAACGGTAGTTTCCGGTTCCCATGACTCGGAGCGGGTAATTGTCAGGGGGTGCTCCTCATCTAGAAGCAGGCTTGTTGTGGAAATTGAAACAGGCACTCCGATTATCCATGTCCTGTTACCGGAAGTCTTTCCTGAGGAGTCTGAGGCTTGACAGGTAACCTGAGTGATCCCATCAACGTTAATCCATAACGAACCATCAATACTCGGGGATAGCTCAGTCTGTCCAGAGGTGCAGGAAATCTCCAGGCTCGCTACTCCGGATTCGTCATCAAACCAAGATGCAATTTCTTCCCATGTTGACAACTTGTTGGGGCCATCTTCGAAGACAGGGAACCAGCTTCCGTTAGCAGGTGCATTCAGGGTCCATTCAGGGGCTTCATTAGTTGGGACCGGAGAAGTGGTGAAGTCGGCGAAAACGTCTTCGCCCAAAGGCCAATTCTCCCTTGAGAAGTTCGAATCTAGTGTGTATGTGAGCTCCTATGCAACTCCCTCTGATCGGTGCGGCATCGGTTTGTGGGTTGTCCTCGTCTAGACCTACGAATCTCCCCTCGCACTCCTCCCACATGTCCATCCTCAATTCGGGCATGACCGGGAAGGTGAAGTCTAGTCTAGCATTACTCATATTGGATGAGTTGAATGCTACAGTGAAGTCATTGGGGTCCGAGACTCCCCCTATCACCATCGTCGCATTGAGCCATAACTCGATCCTGCACTCATCAGCTCCTGCCGACTGGTTAATCTCTATGTCACAGTCTCTAGTGCTCGATGGAACAACTGGAACCTCGAAACAACTCTCCTGGCTGAATCCCTGACAGTCTCTAACTTGTGAATGCCTCTCGGGAACTCCGTTGAAGTGACCTATGTTGGTTTGGTCACTCTCCCATGAAGTGTTCATCCAGTCCACACCAACTCCTCCCCTATGGGGAGACCCGTCCCTAATCCCAATACGAGTGATACTGTATTCAAGACAGTCCGCGGCAATTGAGACCATGGCCTCAATCTCATCCGATGACAACCAGCCATCACCTCCAGAGGGCACAATCCCCTCTAGGAATGCATCTAGATCGGATCTGATGTCATCGGCTAGGGACCAGTTAATCCATGCTCTGGCATCCACTTCAGCAGTCTGCCAGTCATCGTTCACACGAACCTCGAAAACTGCTTGATTGTAGATGAAAATATCCTCGAACGTTATCGAGCCACATTGCTCTTCCAGCGACCCTCCTCCTCCGAACTGCTCCATTCTCTCCGACTGGATATCTAATTCATGCGTGCCTTCAAGAGTTTTCACAGATGCGGAAAATATGATTATAATCACGAGCAACAACGCTCTCGCCGTAGTATTCACTATCCGCCTGAACAGGCAGAAGATGATGATTATATCGGAATTTAATTTTAGTTTAGGTTAACCTAAAATTGATAAGTAAATTTGTTTTCGGAATTTTTAGGGTGACCAAAATTTTCGAAGAAAAGAAGATGGCAGGCTTGATGATGATATTGATGATTAGCGCTTCGCTAGCAGGCTGTGCAGGCGATGATAACGAGGCAGATCCAATCGACACATTGGTGATTGCTTACGAAGTAAGGGATGATTACGTAAACATAGACGAGAATCCCCAGTCTTTCGCTGACTATTTGTCTGAAGTACTAAACTACGATGTCTCTCTCTACAATGTAGATTCTGAGGGTGCGATGCTTGAGGCTCTCAGGTTCGGAAATGCCGACATAGCTCTCATGGACGGAGGATCCGCATGGGTTGGCTGGCAGCAATATGATCTACAGGTCCTTGCGGCAGATCAAAAGTCGGATGGTAGAACTCACTACAGTGCACATGCCTGGGTACTTGCAGGAAGTGAGATGGCTGAGGCGCATCTTGACGATAACCCCTACACTGATCCATTTTCACTTTTACAGGGCAAGACCTCCTGTCACACCGGTTGGCTAAAGTCAGCAGGGATGCTTCTTCCCA
>LUSA01000088.1:7073-10702 GCA_001629235.1 Marine group II euryarchaeote REDSEA-S43_B8
GACACCATCTATGCCTTCTTCAATGAGAATGCCTCGATCCCTGAGTCGGGTACACCTTACTATGGGTACTCTGGGGCAGTGAAGTGCCTATCTGAGGGATTCGGAGACGTTGCCTTTGCCAAGGATAGCACCATAGCATCGTACTGCGACAACGAGAACCCAGCAGATAACGAGGCCTGGTGCCTGGAAATGGACCAGTACGTCGCACTGCCTGAGTTTGGAAAATCTCCCAGTCATCCAGTGATGTACAACCCAGAGGTGATGTCCGAATCCAAGTCCAATGCTGTGAGGGATGCTCTAATTGGAATGGCAGATGACACGGCTGCTGCGGCCATATTGAATGGAGTGCTAAACACACCTGGTTTTGTCTCAGTAACTACCGAAGGACACATGGGAAGCTATTCTGCATCCATTCAGAATATTCCTGGAATTTCAGCTTTCTACAATGATAAATACACTATTAACTCGTCTGTATCAGTCACAGTAGACAAAATAGTTCTGGCCTATGAGGTAAAGTCGGACTACGACAATATCGACGAGAACCCACAACTACTGGCGGATTACTTGTCCAACAAGCTAGGCGTAGAAGTTGAACTATACAACGTAGAGTCCGAAGGGGCCATTATCGAGGCTCTAAGGTTCGGAAATGCTGATATCGGGTTCATGGATGGAGGAGCTGCTTGGGTAGGTTGGAAGGAATATGGACTAGCCTCTATGGCCGCGGATCTGAAAAGTGACAGCAGGACTCACTACAATGCCCATGCCTGGGTACTGGCGGATAGTGACATCGCTGCTGCTCACCTAGATGATGACCCATCCACTGATCCATTTTCACTTTTACAGGGCAAGACCTCCTGTCACACCGGTTGGCTAAAGTCAGCAGGGATGCTTCTCCCTATGGGATATCTAATTGGCAACGGTTATGCAGACGTGGTTGGAGATGGAGACGACGTCTCTTCACTCAGGGACACCATCTATGCCTTCTTCAATGAGAATGCCTCGATCCCTGAGTCGGGTACACCTTACTATGGGTACTCTGGGGCAGTGAAGTGCCTATCTGAGGGAATTATTTGAATATGCAGAGTAGAACAGCTGTTCTCAACGCTTTGATGTCATTGAATAATCAGATGTACTTGGAGAATTACACGATGAGGGGGGAAACTTACACGGGGTGCTATGATATCACCGTTCACCAGATAGATTCCACACTCGAAAAGAACCAGTGCGGGGATGAAATCCTCCTCAATGTACTAAATACGCCGGGACTGACAAGAGTAAACACGCAAGAGCACCTGGGTAGCTATTCTAGTCTGATCGTCAATATTCCGGGGATTTCTGCCTACTACGGTGAGAAATTCGACATTAACTCCTGATCTCTAAAGAGAAGTTGGTGGGGGCAAGCAGCATCAACACTATCCAAATCACGCCCCCACCAACACCAAATATAGTATTAGGGCCCCCTAAAATACAAATTGGGGGTGGAAAATGAATTCTACTGTGGTTGATATAGATGAATTGACCATCGGTTATTCGAAGAAAAATCCTCTTGTGGAGATACCTAAACTAGAAATCTCGTCCGGGGAAATAATCGCGATAACTGGTCCTTCCGGAGTCGGAAAGACTACTCTAATTAGGACTATCTCGGGCTTGGTAAGGCCGCTAAAAGGGAAGGTTAGTCTTTTTGGAAAGCCTTTCGGAGTTAGGCCCAAAAGAGGTTCTCTCGGCTATATTCCTCAACGACTGGGACTAGTTCGACATGCCAGCGTATTGCACAACGTCAAGTTGGGCGCACGAGCAGGTAATTCCAACCCTTACAGTATATTCCCCAACAAAGAAATCAGAGATTTATGCTTGGATTCTATCCGTAGGATGGGACTATCCGAGAAGATATACGAACCCATTAGGAGACTTTCAGGAGGTCAGCAGAGAAGAGTAGCAATTGCAAGAACCATGGCGCAGTCGCCAAAAATTATTCTTGCGGATGAGTTTCTGAGCGAACTAGACGAGAAAACTCTTGAGATGGTAAAGACAGAGGTTGTGGAGTTCGTGAGAAAGGAGTCCTCCACGCTGATAGTTGTTGAGCACGATGTTTCCAGAGCTAAATCGATTGCAGATAGGATGCTAGTGATCGACGACGGCAGGGTGAACCCATTCATATCTCAGATTACTGCTTTGGAGGTTAAAAAGTGAGGATCAACTGGACTCTAATTACTATTCCAGTCCTACTCGCTTTATCGTTCTGGCTAATGGATGGATTGGTTAACGATTGGGGGAGGTTATCTGGGGGGGGACAGAATCTAATCGTGTTCATCAATGAATCACTATGGCCTCCGGATTGGGGAGTTATAGAACCCCAAGCATATCCTGTATGTACAGCATACCCTCCATTCGATTTTACCTGCTCTACTGCTTGGATTGGAATGACAGAGACAATAAAGATAGCCTTCATTTCCACAGTATTCGGAACATTGGTATCCCTTCCAATTTCTATCTTGGCATCTAGAAACTTGAATCCTATATTCATCACATTCCCTTCCAGATTTATTCTCGCTGCTTGCAGGAGTCTCCCTAGCATAATTTGGGCTATCTTTTTCGTCATACTAGTTGGATTAGGGCCGCTTTCGGGAATTCTAGCAATGACAATTTACACTGTTGGCTACCTCGGTAAACTCCAGTACGAGTCAATAGAGGGAATGTCCAATATCCCCTTAGAATCAGCCGATTCGATGGGTCTGTCAAAGATCGAGAAAGCAATAGGTGTGGTAATTCCAGAACAGGCAAACAACTTGATCTCACAAACAATATTCATGTTCGAGTACAACGTTAGGCATGGGACCGTGATTGGGATTGTCGGTGCCGGGGGTATTGGTTACTACATCAATCTCTATCTGAAATTTCTACAGTATGACAAGGTACTTGCCTACCTAATCATTATTTTCTCGGTTGTTATCATAATTGATTTCATTTCAATATATGCTCGCTCCTTCTTCAACGATGAAGGTGACATAAACCCTCCAAAATGGATATCAGTTCTCATCCCACAATGGATTTTTGAGTCCCGTTAAAGGTACGTCAATAGTCCGCGACTATCCTAATGGAACCGCCGTCATAGAATATCTGAATGTGATCCTTAGCTTTCATTGTCAGAGAAGCAAGGGCTTCGTAGACTTCTTTCTCCTCTACCTTGAAAGCATCAGCAGCTCTTTTTGTCGACCATGCCACCTCTACGAAGTCAGACGCAGAAATCCACTTAAGAAGCCTCGATTCAAACTCAGTTAGATCACCTATGCCCATGCACATGGGGCTAAGGGGAGGGCAAATCAAGATACCTCGTGATTAACAAAAATTGTCTGATATCAAACACCAAGAATTCTATTCTCGTTGTGGAGTAATTAGTACTCTGTTATTATCTCCCTCAATGAATGGTATGGAAATAGTGCTGTCATCTGTAATGTGGACATGTACTGGGCATACCGCACCACACGCCGGTGCCAAGTAGTCCTTTCCCGATGTAGTCATTACCAGTTTGATTCCATGTCCAGAAGGTAGCAAATGATCAAGCCCCTGAAATTCCATCATCATTGTCACAGTCTCCCCTGGGATTATTCCAGTTGGCTCGTTTCCTCCTT
>LUSA01000088.1:10746-15921 GCA_001629235.1 Marine group II euryarchaeote REDSEA-S43_B8
GAGATATGCATGTCGAAATCAAACCCAGGACACTCAACAATCACTTCACTTGCCCCTCCAATCACTGGAGCACCCCCTACCCATGAATTTCCCATATTAGTACAATCTCCCAGGGAAAGGTCGATCCAATCAAGACCACTGGGGGGCCAGGTTTCTTCAATCCTCCATTGTCCATCCGAGCGTTGAATTTGGACAATTTGCTCGGGTTCTGGGCCAATTCCTTTGAGATAGTACTCGAACCACTCAAAGAGGTCCTGTGCCCAGTCCCATCTAGTCATATTCCCCCTAGCCTCCAAACCATTCCCGCTACTCACGCCATCATGGCTCGAGACCTGATCTGGATAATGATGGCCCCACTGTCCGAACATCCCCCTTACATGGAAACCTTCGTCAATATATTCCTGGTACCAGTTTATTCCAGGGGGACCGCCAAATACTTGGTGGGGGTCAACGTTCCAGTCCTGCATTCCTTGGACCCAATATATCGAACCTTGCCAACTATTGATCGCCTTGTCAATGTGACTACGGTCATCATAATAGTTCTGCATGTAAGGATCCATTTCGCCAGCTATGTAAGTCACAGGCCCTGCAAAGAGTCCCTCCGCAATATCTGGACAGACATTATCCAAGTCGTCCTCATTATAATCGACAGTACTGGAAAAATAGTTCATGTGCATAATCTGACTTCTTGCTTCGGCACTCCCGTTCTTGTAGAGAAGAGGATGTAGGGCAGTAGTTCCGGAAACAGGCACTATAGTCTTGAGGAATTCACTACCCATTGCCGCCGCTTCCCACTGTGTCGCTCCCTCGTAAGATTTCCCGTACAGCCCAACATTTCCATTACTCCATTCCTGAGTTCCAAGCCATTCCACCGCATGGTGGATGCCTAAACCCTCTCCAAGACCCCGATAATCAAAACATCCCGTCGAAAGCTCGGTTCCGAAAACACTAACTTGGGCGAACGCATACCCATGAGGAATGAAATTCTCGAAAATGAATTCCCCACGCCCAGATCCGACCACGTTGGTGCCTCCAGACTCGTCACCTGGCTGACCATATGAGAAATACGGACTAATCACGGCGATTACTGGTACTCTTTCACCGTCTATCGTATTGTTAGGGAGCCAATAGGAAAGATGGATAGTCGATACAGAGGGCCCCAGCTCCCATACCTCGCTTGTATCCACTTCGATGAATGACTCCTGTACATCCAGTGGGTAGAATAGCCCTGGCTCGAGAAGGAATGAGAAAGTGTGATTTGTTTGCCATTCCAAGGAATGCCTATCCCAAATTGAAGGATAGGAAACTTCTGTATTGGAATTCCCATTTTCGTTCAATGAGGAAATACAACCCGAAGTTACGGTTAGAATATACAACCCGACAAGCAAGTAGGCCCGACTGGCTCTTGGCATGTGCTGTCGAGTGCTCCTCTCCTCTCAAACATGTTTGTGTCTAGTATTGTTTTTCTGTGAATTCTAATTCATTGGAAAAATCTCGAACTTCGTTAACAATTATTGAAAGCAGGCTTTGACTTGACGGGGGTCATGGAACTCGGTGAAGGAAATGTCTGCAAGTGATTTACTCCTAATCTTCGGTACCGAGACCGGAAATGCCGAGGAACTGGCTGAAGATGCTGGTCATCTTTCGAGAAACCTAGACTTTACTCCTAGAGTAATTGATATGGAGGACATTTCATTGGAGGATATATCCTCCTCAAAGAGGTTGATTGTGATATGTAGTACTTGGGGCGAAGGAGAACAGCCAGTAAATGCCCAAAAACTGTATGATTCTGTTAAAGGGTCTGAAGATCATTGTTTGGAAGGCGTGAACTTTGCTGTCATTGCTCTTGGAGATACTGCGTTCGAATTCTTCTGTGAATCTGGTAAGGAGTGGGATGAAATTCTTCAGAAGAAGGGAGGAAGCAGAGTAGTAGAGCGAATAGATTGTGATGTTGACTACGAAGACTATGTCCAGGAATGGATCCTAAACACGCTCAGTCTAATGAAGAAAATCCAGTGATTAAATGAAGCCTTTACTCATCTTGGTTCGTATGACCCGGCCATTCTCCTTACCGCGTCCTCAACTTCTATTTCGCCGTCCAATAGACTTCCCAGTGTACTGAGGAATGGAGTCTGATAACCCAACCTTTCGGATCTGTCGAGGAACATTCTGGTCGCCCTAACCCCCTCCGCAACCATGTGCATTTCTTCCAGGGCCTCCTCCAGACTCATTCCTGAACCTAGCATCTCCCCTAGGGTTCTGTTCCTACTCCTCGGGCTCGTTGCTGTGACGTACAGATCGCCAATTCCGGCAGGTCCGAAGGCCGTGTTCGGGTCTGCCCCCATCTCCCCTAGAATCCGCAGTCCTTCGCTGTAGCCCGAAAGTACCATTGCAGCCTTCAGATTGTCTCCCCCGATTGTGTCTTTGAGGCCGTCAACGAGTCCGCATGCTAGGGCTACGCAGTTCTTGTAGGCGCCCCATAGTTCCGCTCCTACAGGATCGCCGGCAGGGGTCAGAATCAGAGAATCTGTCGAAAGCCTCTCTGCCACTCTCTTTGCCACTACCGTGGCATGGCAAGCTACTAGGGCATTGGTTATCACTCCCCTGGCTACTTCTGGCGCGATGGTTGGTCCCGTCATGACAACGACCTGATTCGACATGCCAGCGTCAGAAAATCTCCTCTCTATTGCATCAGAAATCATTCCCGAGCCTCCTTCGGAGGATGGGGCAAGACCCTTGGCTAGGTCGACTAGGAGATGTGATGGTCTGAGGCTTGGGATTAGCAAGTCTACTACTTCCAGAATCACGGAGCTGGGTAGTGCCAGTACCAGAATCTCACAAGACTCGGTAACATCGGTGATCTCCATGGTACAGTCCATCCCCGGAATCTTGTATCCCGGCAGGTACTTCTCGTTCTCCTGCTCGTTCATGACCGACTCGTATACTTCTTGCTCCACGGTCCAGCCTAGCACGTTGTGTCCGTCCTTGCACCAAACTAGGGCCAGGGCTGTCCCCCAGTTACCTAGTCCGAGAACCCCTATTCGTGCCATTTTTGCCAGTTTGGGGGGCGCATAGACCCTGTTATGACCCTATGGGGGGCAGAGGCGTTCATGCGCTGCCTTCTTGGTGGGTAATTATTCGCACGAGTCGGAGCAGGGGTACCCGAGCGGTCAAAGGGGCTGGGTTTAGGTCCCAGTGCGTAGTGCTTCGCAGGTTCGAATCCTGCCCCCTGCACCAAAAAACCTCATTCGTTGCATTGAAGTCACTTCTGGCAGGGCGAACCTTAGGCAGGGGTACCCGAGTGGTCAAAGGGGCAGCGTTCAGGTCGCTGTGCGTAGTGCTTCGCAGGTTCGAATCCTGCCCCCTGCACCATCACTGAATTCTTATCCTTCTTGAGCGGATATTGGCCATCCCTCTCTTCTTCCAACCAGCAGCACGGTAGGCGATCACTCCAATGAAAGATACCGAAACCGCTAGAATTGCCCAAGTCTCACCACTGAAGGGCCTGAATGGGTCTCTGGACCACTTCTCATCACCTAGAACCCCATCCTCCAAATCTGGAATTCCATCACCGTCATCGTCATCGTCTTCTACATCGGATATCCCGTCGCCATCAAAGTCCAGTGAGTCTCCCCCTCCTTCGAATGCACCATCCCCGGTTTCCTCTACGTCGTCTACGATTATCTCATCTCCGATAAGGGTCTGAATTGGACAACCGAGTTCGTTTCCGGGCAAGGCAAGAATCTCCCAGAAGTCCTCTTCTTGCGAGTTGATGCCGAACTCGTATGGGCACTCATCGGCATTGTTCCCAACGCTGTCGCCATCGGTATCCAACCACTCACTTGGATCATCGGGGAAGGCGTCTACGTTGCTCCCTTGATCAGCAAAGCCATCTCCATCTGAGTCGGACCATTTATCGGCTTCTAGAGGGAAGGCATCGGTTCCATTTTCTCCGCTCCCTTGACTGTTGCATGGTACCGGATTGAGCCAACCATCTCCGTCGCAATCAGTGTCCTGGTTGTTTCCTATGCTATCTCCATCAGTATCATCGGTCTCATTTGCATCCAGAGGGAACTCGTCCCCTTTCGCCGAGGTAAGGCAATCAGGAGCAACATCGCCATCTAGGTCGGGCCCCCTATTACTCACCAATGCGCCATATTGGTCGATGATGTGGTAAGTGGTGTCGTCGCACCTGCCATCGTTGTCGTCGTCAGGGTCTACGTTGTTCCCCCACCCGTCGCCATCTGCGTCAGCCCACTCGTTGGGGTCGTTAGGGAAAACGTCGAAGGAGTCCGGCCTTCCATCTCCGTCATCGTCATCATCAGAGTTATCTCCTACTCCGTCTCCATCGAAGTCCTCCCACTCGTTCTGATCATTTGGGAAAGGATCTTCCGTGTCGTTCACTCCGTCGTTATCGTCATCGATGTCTATGCTGTCTGGGACTCTGTCTCCATCCGAGTCGAAGGAGACTTCTGGATCAAGGGGGTCATAGTCCTCCAGATCCGGGACCCCGTCGTTGTCATCGTCTTCATCTACCTGGTCGGGAACCCCATCACCATCGAAGTCTGCGAAGCAGTCATCGAAGAATGTGGATGCCTCACTTAGCGTAGATTGACCTGCAGGACACTGAGTCTGCGATGTGGCTTGACTCTCTGAAACGTAGAATCCCCTGGCAGCTGGAACGCACGCACGTTGACCCTTCAGACTTGCGTAATATCCCGCTGAGCATCCAGTCTGCGCCGTCTGGCCCGTATCGGGTACCATGAAACCCCTTGATGCTAGAATGCAAGTAGTCTTCTCAGGTAGTGGCTGGTATGTCCCCCTCTCGCAAGGGACCTGCTCTTTGGAACCGTGCCCCAGGTCGATATCCCGGGGGGTGCTGGAATCAGTGATTCCTCCATCCCCGACCTGTCCGAATTCATTTGCCCCCCAGCACTTCAGGCTGGCGTCGTCCAAAATCACACAAGTGTGCCTATGGCCAACTGAGATTGAGGTTGCATTGGTGCTCAGGATGATTACCTCGGGAGTGGAATGTGCAGTCTGGGTTCCGTCACCTAACTGTCCATTGCTGTTATCTCCCCAGCAGGCGACTTCACCTGAATCGAATAGGCCGCAGCTGTGGAAGAGGCCAACCTTGATTTCCATCAGAAGTTGGTCAGAACTCAAAGATGAAGG
>LUSA01000089.1 GCA_001629235.1 Marine group II euryarchaeote REDSEA-S43_B8
GGCCCTTCGAGCGGACCCACTATGACGGGCTGATTCTAGTGGGAGATGCTGCGGGCTTCACCTCTCCCCTGTTTGAGGGTGGCTCCCACCTGGCATTGAAATCAGCCGTTTTCGCCGCACATACCGCTGCAAACGCTATTTCAGAGGGAGACCTCACCTCGGAGAGACTATCTGAGTACACTAGGCTATGGAAGGCAGAGTTCCCACCTTATGATAAAATTCTGAGGGGGAAGACAGCCCTCTTCGAACTATCAGATGATGAAATGTCCGTTATGGCAACATGCTTTCCGGATGAGATGTCGGGAATGGGAATTACCGGTAAGGCGATGGTCGGGCTCAAACTCCTGTTCAGAAAACCAGCCCTATACTTCAAGCGAATCGTGCCAGCGATGCTAGCATTCGGATACAGTAGGGCGAAGTACTACGGATGGTGAACGATGCTCACCTTTCTCGGGTACACGTTGGTCTTCCTAGCCCTGCTGGTCAGCCTGTACCTAGTAATCCGTCCCACGGCTAGCTCACAGCCTTTCTTGAGGACAGCTGCAATGGGGACCCAGTCCTCTCCTTTCCTACTTCTGTCACTATCCTTCCTTCTCGAAGCAACGTCGCTGGACTTAGTCTCGAGTTACGTCGGTGAGGGACTGCCACTCTTTTACCGCATTTCAGCAGTATGGGGCAGTAGGTCCGGACCTCTCCTGATGTGGGCCTCGATGATGAGCGTAATCGCATGGTTGATGTCTAGGGACAGAACGACCGATAGTACCACCATAAGGGTCATGCACCTCTGGATATTACTGCTCCTGCTAATCTCAGCAGGACTGCGTCCCTTCTCCCCTGCCATCCCCGGATCTGCTGGTGAGATCAGTCCATTGTTACAGACGGATCTGATGGTGATTCACCCACCAGTGGTCTTCGTCTACTATTCATTGTGCCTTGCGACGGCTAGTATTGCGGTGTCCGGACTGATTAGGTCCAGGCCCTCGAATGAGACTCATGCCTCGATGATTCCATGGGCTAGATACTCATTCCTGGCAGGAACAATCGGCATAGGACTTGGTGGCCTCTGGGCCTACACGGTTCTGGATTGGGGAGGGTATTGGGCATGGGATCCGGTCGAGACGGGATCACTTCTTCCTTGGCTCGCACTTATGGCTATACTTCACTCAAGAGCCAGGCCAAAGGCATCCAACCCCTACGGATTATCACCCGCGCTTGGAATGATAACCGGGGCTCTGGTGATGCATGCCACCCTGGTCACCAGGGCTAACGGGGTCTGGGCCTCTGTCCATGCCTTCGTGGGTGATGTCACTTGTTGCCCTGCTCGGTCTTTCTGTAGCCCATGCCCTGAGGGAGCAGAGAGCCGCGTTGCTCGCGAAGGGATCACAGACACTGTTCGAGAAGAACCGGGCTCTAGCAGTCTTCCTGCTATGCTACTTCGCTGCTGTCGGCCTCTGGATCGGCTCATCCGCAGTCCTCTTCTTCGGACTCTCCATCCTGACACTGCTGATCTTTGGAGATTGGGACGAACCCCCGGCCCATTGGGTCTCCCTTGGGGTCCTCCTGATGCTCTTCTCGGGATGGGCGTGGATCTCCGAGTGGTACCAGTCATTGGCTGGGATCGCTCCTTTCCTCCTGGTATGGGTCGTTCCCGATGAACAGAAGGACGACTTCTCCAGGATAACCGACTTAATTGCCGATCCCAAAAAGAGGACCATCATGGCTCGGTCCTACCCATGGTACCTGTCCGTGGTATTCCTGCTGATGACCTGGGTCCTACTGACTGTCGAGATAGAAGGCACAAGTATCGAAGCGCACGAGTACTACGGTGCCCCTCTGGTGTCCCTACTTGCCTTGGGGCTAGCACTGTATGCTTGGGGCGACAGGGTAAACGGTAGAGCAGGTGTAATCGCACTCTCGGTGACCTTGGCCCTCTCAGTGGTTCTAGCCGCTTTCTCTGAGAGGCTGGATCTACCTGGGAATCAGGACGGAGCAATCACCGATAGCGTTACCAGGGGCGCTGTCTCCATGTTCATCCTGACCTGGCTGGCCCTGGCCATCCCACCAACGCTGCTCAAGTTATGGAGGAGCTCGAGAAAGACATTTCCCAAAAATTATCCGTGGTGGCAAAGACCTCAGTCTGCTCGAGTAAGATTACTTGGCACCCACATCGCCCATGCTGGCATCCTGGTCCTACTAGTAGGGCATGTCCTCACCACTACTCTTGTTGATAGGACCGATCCATCCAACTTTGTCACCCTAGAGAGAGACGTGCCGACACAGCATCAGGGGATGGAGCTCTTGTTCACCGGGGTAGAGGTACTATCCGCAGATGACGAAGGCTATGGATACCGCATAGGAGACGGCTATGTTGGAGTCGTTATAGAGGCGAGGGACGATGGTGGTGAACTGCTCGGGACTATCACGCCCGGAATGCTCCGCTTCGATTCTCCCTCCGGCATGGTGTCCGCCAGATCGGAGGTGGATAGGCTGACGGAGGCGACCGGGGACATGATAGTAATCCTGGACCTACTGCAGTCAAACGAGCTCTTGTCATCGATGATTCTGGGTCAGACTGACGATGTCAGCGAGGTCAGGGTCACCGTACACCGCCTCCAGGGCAGCCATCTCGTTTGGGCGGGCTGGCTAATGGTGGTCATTGGGAGCGCCCTGGCTTCCCTCCCAAGAAGAGTGACTGAATCATCCGAGGACGAGTAAAGGCCCTCGGGGGAGCCGGTCGCGAGGCCCCTGAGGTGCTTTGATGGATAATGGCTCAATCGTTCATGTAGACTATGATTTGTACAATGCTAGCAATGACAAGCTGATAGAGACAACGAGGGAGGAGGTAGCCAAGGAACACGATATCCATGACGAAAACAGAGAGTACTCCCCAATGATTACAACCGTCGGAGATGGCAGACTAATCCCCGGTTTCGAGTCTCACCTGGCAGGAGCCGAGGCTGGAAAGGATTACGAGTTCGATATCGAGCCATCCGAGGCCTATGGGGATAGGGACCAGAACAAGGTTGAGACTATCTCACAGAACGTCCTCCTAAGGAGTGTAAGAGACCCGAACACACTAGCAATAGGGTCTCCAGTTGAGATTGGTGGGAGACAGGGAATTCTCCAGTTCATGAGTGCTGGTAGGGCTAGGATAGACTACAACCACCCATTAGCAGGGGTCACCCTGAGGTACAACTACCAGATAGTCAAGGTCGTTGAGGATAGGGATGAGAAGGTCCAGACTCTGATGAAGATGAACACCGGAAGAGACGACTTCGAGATTGAATTCGAAGGTGACGACCTCACGATGACTCTCCCGGAGGAGATGGCTTACGATCAGAACTGGGCATTCACGAAGTTCTCTCTGGTCACTACTCTGAGGGAGAATGTAGGGGTCGCCAAGGTAATCTTCCGAGAGGTTCACGAGCCAAGGCAGATCGAAGAAGAGTAACTAGATTATTCTCGGAATGATAACCGGTATCAGCAGAATCAACAGGATGAAGATACTACTCAGACTACTGATTCTATTCGATATATTCTCAATCCGAATCGGATGAGAAGAACCACTGATCTTTCTCAGGACCGAGTGGACCCCATCTCTAACAAGGTGGCCGCCATCGAAGGGAATCATGGGAATCAGGTTTGCGAAACCAAGCAGGAAGTTTATCCAGACAAGCCAGAACAGGAAGTCGAACAGCATCAACATCCCGTCAGTTCCGAGGACCGACCCCATGGTTCCGCTTCCAGCAACTAGCATCTCCCTCTCTTGGAGAATCATCGTCTGTCCTTCGTTAGAAATTGGGACATTCAGCATTAGAAGCGGGCGAATCACAGTGAGTATTGCCGTACCTGATGCTGAGTACTCTCCGTCGATGATATTGGCATAAACATCCACTCCCGCTGTTGATGAAACAAGATCGGAAACGCCTAGGAAAGCATCACCGGGCTCAATTTCCAGTAATTCCAGTAGTTCTACTCTATCTTCAATAATGCAATCACTATCTCTCTCACAGTCTTCGATGTAGTACTGGTAGCGATCGCCCATAGTGACGGTGATTCTCCTCTCTGACCACGTATCAGTGGAATCGTCCCTGGATAGTACGGTTAGTTGGGCAACTTCCCCAGCGGAGAGTCCGCCCATCTCATCTGAGAAATCGGAGTAATCAGAAATCTCGTTGTCATCGATATGTGTAATCGTCTCGAATGGCATTAGGCCGGCTTCTTCTGCTCCTCCTCCGACTACAATTCCTCTTGCATGAACGCCGTTGTTTTCTGCCGCCATGCCACTGGCAACAGAACAAAGGAGAACTAAAACCACGTAAGTTACGAAGATATTGATCGATGGTCCCGCTGCGAAAAGCCTCAATCTGTCCCTCCTAGGGGCCCTCTCCATCTCCGTCTCTTCGGGTTCGGCGAAGGCTCCGATGGGCAGAGGTCCAAGTTGAAGCAGTCCGAAGCTCCTCAACCTCATTCCATGGGCCCTGGCTTGAATTCCGTGACTGTATTCGTGAATCACTATCGCAACTATGAGTGCCAGGGCTGGCCACCATAGTGGGACGAAGCTGGTAACTCCTGGGATTAGCAGTAGGTCGCTTGCAGGAATGGACTCCTCAGGGGGACTTATTGCTGCTGCGACTGCACTAAGGAGAAGAAGTAGTACAACCATGAACATTACAAAGAAGCACAGCCAGATTGAGACCTCTCCGAATCCCCTCCAGAATCTCCTAGGTTTGGATATTGATTCCAGAAGACGCATGCCTCTTCTAGTTCTGATCATCAGGATAATCCCTAGAGCTCTAGTTGCATCCATCTTGTCCAGGAGGCCTGCCGACTCTGCGTACAACAAACCCGAATACCAAATTGCGAGAAGAGCTACCAACCAAACCGGTGCACCTAGGTTATACACTAGGAATAGCAGTAGCAATGGGATTAGGATGCTCCTATTCTCCCCCTGTTCGGCCATGTTGATTACAATCGTCCTTGTCTCTTCAACCTGCTCTAAAACAAAAGTGAGAATACCTCCGACTGATTCGCGTGGCCATGTCAAAGGCATTCGGAGGCTCTGCGAGGAGCACCAATCGCAGAATCGACTCGATAGCTAGGGAGAGGGACAGTATCGGGCGAATCCTGGTCCAAGCTGAACTTCATAGCGTTAGAGAAGAAGTAGAATCTGTCAGGCAATCACTGGAACAGATAGAAGAGCTCCTTTGCGGTACGAGAAATTAGCCAACTACGGTCTCTTTAGCGGACGAATTTCCTGAATTAGACCTCACCCCAATAGCTCCTTCCGAGCTACAAATTAGTGACAGGAACCTATGCACTGGCATTCCAGCACTCCAGTCTAGGTGAGGAGTGCCTCTGCTTGTTAGTGGAAGTGCAGGGATACTTCTGGATAGGTGTCTGAGCTTTCCGGTCAATCCTTCAACTTCCACTTTCATGATTCTCCAACTATCCCCCCTTACCCCCTTCAACCTGAAAGCGTAAAGCGGGAGAAGACCGCATTTCTCACCAGTGGATTTCAGGGAGTTGTACTGGTCCATGGTTCTTCCCGAGAGGTATATCCTCTCGCTCTTAGAGGTCTTCACCTCTATTGGGAAGCACATGTCCCCCCTAAGAGCAAGCAGATCACCGGTCCCCTCTGAACCGCTTCCCGGGGCCCTGACTACCAGAAAAGGCCTCTTTACGACTCTCATTGCTTTCGCGCGCTCAACTTCAGAACAAGATCTCGTAACAGCGCGAACTCCCTTTATCTCTCCAGCGAGAACCGAACGCAACTCCCTTTCGTAACTGGTCCCCATGGCGCTATCCAATTCTCAGGGTTATTGAGGACACCGGTCCAAATCACTGAATCTTTCCCTTTCTGTAATCCCTGGTTCTGTCTACGCCCGGGAACTGATCCTCACTTTCTCTATAGACAGTTTTCATGTTATTCAGGAAGTTGTCTTCGTTGGTTACAATGAGAACCATGTCAACTCCTGGATCATCCTCTCCATCCATCCATGGGAGAATTATTTCCATGGTCATCCTAGCTCCCTCTCTGTGCGGGTATGCGAAAACATCCATTCCTAGCGGGGGGAGGACGAGAGTCTTCCTAGGCTCGAGAGTCTCTACTGTCTCGAATAGAGCACCGTATGAGTTTCTCAGAAGCTCCCTCCTGAAGTTGTCCTGCGTGGGCCTCCTACAGTCCGGACCGACTACATGCACAAGTTTGGATACCGGGAGGTCGAAAGCATCTGTAGTCACTGCCTCCCCGACTCCACATGGCTGCAGATTCAACTTCCTCCTCTCTTTTGCAATATTGGCACATGCCTCCCTAAGGCCGTCTCCAGCGGCTTGCTGCATTCTCTCATCCAGACCTTCTCTTCCGGCTAGTCTACTATTCGCGGGGATTACCATGATATCCCCCTCTACGCCGACTATATCTCCGTAGAGAACGCGCACTTGTCCGTGCGTACATTCTCTCACGATTACAACATCGGCCATAAGCATGCGAAGGGAGGCCATCGGATATGTATCCATCGTAGGCATTTTCGGAAAGACTAGGGAACTTTAATCGCCACGAACCCCCTCCCATGGGCATGTCAACCGGATACGTACTCCTAGATGTAGAGCCAGGAACGGAGTATTCGGTGTTCGAAGAAGCCTCATCACTGGCCTTCGTTTCTGATGCCCAAGTTCTATTCGGAGACCATGACATGATATTGAAAATAGAAGCAGACAGTATGGGAGAAATTGCAAAACTAGTTGTCGACTCAGTACGTTCGATTGAGGGAGTAACTAACACGAAAACCCTGGCTTGTGCAGAATTGTAGCATTCGCATTTACTAGAAATTAGTCCACTTTGCCTCAGTATGCCGATATTCCGGCTCAAGTTTATTATCTATGTAGTACCACAGCGAGTTGGAGGAATCCAAGAATGGCAGACAAGAAATATTTCGTGTTAATGCAGAACGGCAAGGACACTGCTCAAGTGTTCCACAGCAAGCAGCCCAGAGGAGCAGCTCTGAAGGCGGCTTCAAGAGGTGTCACCGACATCCACCTCAGGGAAAGAGGAACAAACAGAGTTCACGTGTTCTCTGGATCAAAGAGTAAGGTCCCTAAGGGAGCGAACGCACCAGACTGGCTACCTGACATGATAAACAAGGCCAATGTGAAGAAGTTGCGAATCGACCGCATGTGAGCATAGTCTGAACGACTTTTACATCTGGTTTTCGTACACGAGCAGCGGTAGCTGTAGAGTTCTTGGGTTGAATTACTATCTGAGTTAGAACACTCACTCTGAGCGGAATCTCTTGCGCGCCTTCTCCGTTCTTTCTGAGTCCATCTTCCTAGCCTCTTCGGCCCTGCTCCTTTCCTCTTCAAACGTACTCTTAGCCTTCTTCTTGTTTCCAGGATCAGAACCTTTGGAGAAATCTTCTGTGAAGTAACTGAGTACTCCAGATGTGAGGTTCCTCGCAGTCTTGATTGGGTCAATAAGAGGATCGTAGTACTCGGTGACAACCCTTTCTTTTAGTGGGATGATTGCATTGTCTGTAATCTGAATTCCTGCTGGACAAACTTCAGTACAGCAGCGGGTAATGTTGCAATACCCTATCCCGAAGTCATCTTTTATCTCTGGAATCCTGCTCTCGTTGTCTAGTGGGTGCATTTCTAGGC
>LUSA01000009.1 GCA_001629235.1 Marine group II euryarchaeote REDSEA-S43_B8
GGAATAAATCCAATGAATGGCTCTGACGCACTAAAGAATCCTGATGGCGATGGTTTCGATGTAAACAAAAACGGATTCATCGATCAAGAAGAGGCCTTTGTTAACTGGTTAGAATATCACATGAAATCAGAAATCCTTCTACAGGACTCAACTCACTCTGGAATGGAATATCCCGATAATTTCACCTCCTCCTTGCCCCATCACTCATGGCAAGGTCTGGCAAATGAGGCATTCGGCGAGAGGACCGGTGAATACTACTTGTCACTGTGGGTTGGACTGCCTACAGAGGATATCGGTTCGGCAGATCCTCTAAATTCAGACTCGGACAACGATGGGATGCCAGATGGTTGGGAGATTTTCCATGCCAGGTGGAGTTTGTTTGATGATGACTGGACCCTAAATCCTGTTAACGGAGGTGATGGGCTAGGAGATCCAGATTTGGATGGAATGTCAAATTGGGAAGAGTATAATTCAATTGATAGCGAAATAAGTGAGTCAGACCCCTCCATCTCATCTCCTCAGTTCTACCTGACCGACGCGGCCGGAGCTCTTGTCGAGACTCCTTGGATCGGTGCAGAGTCATCACTATCATTTGGCCATTTTCTGACGGTAGAACAGGCTGGCTTAACAGGCACTTCATCAGACCCCAACAACCCTGATACTGACGGGGACGGGTTGTTAGATGGGATAGAAGTTATTTTCACCACTTGGAACTCTACTGACTCAGTATGGACACTAAACCCCCTAGTTCCAAATCAGGGCGGGTATGACTCGGATGGAGATGGGGTCGGAGACTTGGTAGAATTGAATCTAACATCCAACTTGCCGATAAATGGGGAAACCTATCCACTGGGCGTACCAACCTTTGGCGATGAAGCCCGGGAAATCGATAACTTAGCCTTCGAAAATAGAGTTTTTAGGATTTTATTCAGTAAAGAGGGAAGGGCTGACCTAGGAATGGACCAGTACCTCGAATGGAAGTCGGGGATGCCGGCAAAGCCGATGCTACAAGCAATATTCGGAGTGACTGACCCAAAGGATCCCGATACTGACCGGGATGGAATGGTTGATGGGTATGAATACTGGTTCTCTGAATGGAATCTCGAGGAGAACAAATGGACAATGAATCCCCTCACCGACACTGATGTAGATTTTGATTCCGATGAGGATTCGTTCGATTGCAACGGGGATGGAGAAATTTCTGACTCGGAGTCATACGACAATCTAGCCGAGTTCGACTCTAGGTGGTATGGAAAGAGGCTAGAGGCCGGGAACGTTCCAAATGGAACTACTGCGGTATCATACGGAAGAGACACCGTAAACGCGCTAATAGAGGAGGAGGGGCTGTCCAATTCAGCAGCATGGGATCGGCTTTACTCAATATTCTCTACAAAGAGCTTGAAATCGTCTGAGAAGATGGGGCTGATTAACCAGGAAGATCCCGATAACTTCAACAGATCTCTGATTGGTATCAGTGATCCCACAGACAGTGACTCCGACGGAGATGGAATGCCAGATGGATGGGAATACTGCTATTCAGTATATTCTGAGGTTCTACCTGTAAACTCACTACGTTGGTCGCTAAACCCATTGAATCCTCTAGATGTCGATTATGACCCAGATGCAGACGGTTGGTTGGATAGAGATATTCTAGATACTCCTGCAATTCAGGGTGTCTGGGAGGATAGGTCCTTTTCCCCATTTTCAGATGATCAGCAGTTTGGAAACGGTGCCAACTCACTATATTTCACCAATATCATGGAATACAGAAATGGGACAGGGCCGCTGGATCCGGATTCCGACTCAGACTCTGTAATGATGACGCCCGTCATTGTCAATGGAGTAGTCGTAGAATATCGCCAAGACATGAGCCTTTCAGATGGTAGAGAGATGTTCAAGTATGGAACAAATCCATTGGATAATGACACAGATGGAGACATGATGCCAGATTTCTATGAGTTCCACAGGGGTTGGAATGAGACTAACGATAATTGGTCTTCTTACATGAAAATTCAGGTTCAGTGGATTGAAGTGACGCCTCAGAATTGGAAACCCATCCAGTTCTCCGATGGACAGATTACCAGACCTCAGTTAGATTGGACATGGTTCACCCATGATGCTACAGACCCTAGCGATGCTACTCAGGATGCGGATAACGATGGAGAATGGGAGTGCTCTGGGAGCGTCTGTGATTATGTCCCATACAACAACTTCCAGGAATACTATGCAGTTGTAAACGCTACCCTTTCCTCCCCTTCCATAGTTAGGGCATCGGCTCTCTTTGACTGCTCAGGTGAAGATGTCGAAGAGTGGTGGCAACTCCGTGAGACTCTACTTGGAACCTGTTCAGGATCCAATTCAGCCGACTCAAATTACCTCAGGATTAACAGGATAAATGACGAAGATATGCTTTATGCATTAATTATCGACGACAATGATGTTTCATACCAAGATGTGAACTCTAGTAACGATGTCACCATGGTTAACGGGGCATGGACCGACGAGTTCAACAGGATTGCAGGAGATCGATTCCATCTTCCAAACATTGGCCTAGGTGAGTATGCCTATGGTTGGTGGATTCTGGACATTGACGGAGATTTGGTCGCAGATGGTACAGATCCTACGAATTGGGATACAGATGGGGATTGGTTGAACGACTTCTTCGAGATAGACGATGACCTGTTGGATGGGATAAGGGGGAATAGCGGTTCGCCAATTCGCTATGATGACAGAACTTCTTAACTCTACATTTCATTTGCTACTGCCTCCTCACAATATCATGGAAGAAGGGAGGGCCGTTCCTACTCCGAACTCGGAGGTGAACGAGAAGTTGCTTTTCCTGAGAGAAAATATGGTCCATCTAACAAATCAGCTAAGTATGCCAATAATCGAGGTCGCACTGGTCGTCTCAAAATACATCAGAATTGTGCTAGAATCTCTCGAGAATGCAGCAGAAGTAGCTGGGGAGGAACTTCCGCCGGCTATCTTGAATCCCTTACCAGTTGATTCTGAGAAAGAAAACATCGAACTCCCTGGAATCGAGACATTTCCCCTAGAGAAGCTAATTGATAGGGTAGATAACGATAGAATGGACATTCTAGATACGATGGTTAGGACAATCCTGAATGAGAGCCAAATGGAATTTGTTCCAGCCTTACAGGAGCTTAGAGATTGGGAATTCGAAATAAGGAAACAACTCTCTAGTGCCTCTAGTCCAGGAGCCCTTTTCAGTCCACTTTCTCTAAGAGATGATTTCTAGTCAAGGCTATTCTGAGATGAAGCTACAATCCCACTAGAGACCCACCAAGCATCAGCAATGGACCATACGAATAAGAACGGCCAGAGAAAGGCAGGGATTAATGGAAACTGGATTAAGAACCACTCTCCAGCCTTTCTGTGCTGTCTGTTGAAATGCTGTCCAAGGAATAGGAAAGGAACTAGAGAGAGAGCTACTGCAAATAGAGGTCGTACTGCCCCCCATGGTCCGATTCCACCGCTAAGCTCACTCCAGATTGCAGATACGACCCCAAGAGGCCTGAAAACCTGTTTTTCCGAGGTCTCAATCTGGACCACGTACTCTTCCGCCACAATGCCTGCGAATATTACGAGGGCATGAATTTGCCGACTACTCTAAACCCGAAGATGAGAACTATGGACAACTGGGACGGGCATCCCCATCGGAGTCCATAGAATACTCGTCACCTACTTCCCTAGGGACTCTCTCTCTTCCAATGTGCCAAGTCTGTTGCTCCAGCCATATCTCTATGTCCTTTCCATCCAATGAGACTTCAATCAATCCTCCAAGTGCATTTCCCTCCAGTACGAAGGAAACCTTTCCAATAGAGGCAGATTGTCTAGAGAGATAGAACACCGTCCCTCCCTCGTGGGCCTTCATTGCCATGGCATCCAGTGCGGTGTCTAGGACTCTATTTTCCCTTAGGATCGATAGAAGACCATCAATAGACTGAATTTCTGCAGAAATAACCTCAGAACTTCTTGTCACAGGAAATGAGGATTTCTCTGGGAAATTACTAGGTTCCCAGTCAGGAAAGATGGATGTAACAGAGTCTTTGACCTTGTCCGGATCGTCATGACTTCGGATTATTGTAGAAACACGCACCTTGGGATCCACACTCTACCGAATTGCTGGGGATTAATAGTGATAACCAGACTTGTCCATTTTTCACGAAAATTCAAACCAATTCCAACTCACGATTGTCCATGGTCCAACGTTCTGGCCTAGTCTCACTTGCACTAATTATGATTCCAAATATCATAGTTATTGCATTCAGGACCCTATCTCCTGAACTAGATGAAGCTCTTGCAAATGACGATTTAGGGCAAATCCTAACTCATTTTTCTGCTACGGCAATTGGGATAATTCTGGCCTTTCGGTACTCCCGAGTGCATGATCACGAATTCCGTCGCTCTAAGGCCATAGATGCCCTTTCTAGAACCTATAAAATGGAAGATAAGGGCCTCTGGGAAAAGGGGGAAGTGGCTATTCAGAGGCTAGAGGCTAGGGCGCATTCTGACTTCAAAGGGAGAAAGGCCTCACGCTCGAGGATGAGGATGCAAGGCAGTATAGGACAACTCAATAGAGAATTGGAAGAATTAGAGCACAATGAAGATGACTCTGAATATTCTGTTTCTGTGGACGGAATTGAAATCATCAAGAAAAGAAAGGACGAACAAAAATTGCCCGAGAGAAAAATTTGGGAGTTAGTAGTAAATTTCTTCTCTTCATTGGTCGATAAATCAGCAAACAAGAGAGCGGAAAAGCATAAGCAAGAAGAAAAGAAAAAACAATCCATTACGAAAGAGAGAATCGATGATTTTCAATCGTTTAGCTCTCCTGGAGGCTCTCAGTGGGTGATTCCAGATGGTACACAAAAGAAAACAAGATTCTGCAACTCATGCTCTACATATAACGACGCAGTTTCAGATTACTGCACATCATGTGGTTCTTTCATGAATTGATGGGGAACGGTTGATATGACTCCTTTCGGGGCCCAAGTCGGGCCTATGTCTGGTAAGCGAGACTATTACGATATTCTTGGCATTTCCAAGGATGCTTCTGAGGACCAAATAAAACAGTCATTTCGTTCACTGGCTAGAAAATATCATCCAGACAAGAACCCTGATGACCCTGAGGCAGAATCTATGTTCAAGGAGATCCAAGAGGCATATGCAATACTTTCCAATCCAGAAGAAAGGAGGAAGTACGATGTCTTTGGGCACGAAAGACCAGGAGGATCACCATTCGGATCTCGTGGCTTTCAGGGTGTAGATATCAACTTCGATGACCTATTCGGAGGAGGTTTTGAATCAATTTTCAGTCAATTCTTCGGTGGTCAGCAGCAAGACAGATCACATGGATCCGACCTCTTGGTTAGACATTCAGTCCCGTTTCAGGCTGCGATGGATGGTATGGATGATGATATAGAAATTGAAGTACTCAAGAATTGCCCTTCATGCAATGGCTCCGGATCAAATATCGAAGGCGGATCTAGAACTTGCCCCTCTTGCGAGGGAAGGGGTAGGATAGATGAGATTTCGATGATCGGTCCATTCAGACAACGAGTAAGGAAGGATTGCGCACCATGTAGGGGTTCCGGGAGGCTCGTCACTGACCCCTGCTCCGAATGTAACGGAGATGGCAGATCATTGCAGTCAATTCAGGTAAAATTCTCTGTTAGCCCGGGAATCACATCGGGCAATCGTCTTAGAATGCGCGGACAGGGCGAAGCTCCAAACTCTCTAAACGGATATCCAGGAGATCTATACATCGAGATAGAGGTAGAAAAACACCAATGGTTCGAAAGAGACGGGGCGGATCTCCTAATGGCACTTCCGCTGAGTTTCGCCGACCTAACACTGGGCACTACAGTAGAGATACCCCACATCGATTCTGAAAATCTGACAATAAAGGTCCCTCCTAGCTCTAATCCGGGTGAAACAATCTCCATTCATGGAAGGGGCTTGCCCTTCAATGGAAACTCTTCCAGAAGAGGTTCAGTTACTGTAGTCCTCAGA
>LUSA01000090.1 GCA_001629235.1 Marine group II euryarchaeote REDSEA-S43_B8
GTGTTAGGGCCTTCGAGCCAACCGAGGTCCCCATAGCGTTCGCAACGTCGTTTGCCCCTATGTTCCAAGCCATATAGGCACAAACGATCAATGACAGAATCAGTACTAGCCACATAACTCCTGAGAGTTCCATATTCTATATTGGGTATATAGTCAGTATATCAATTTTCGAATATAGTAACTATATAGAAAATAAACAAAACGAGGTACTGCAAGGATTATGTAAGTATATATTCTGATTCTCTTTCCGCGATACATGGCGGGGGCTCCTGAAAAATCTGAAGTTAGAAAAATTCAGTTGACAGGCGGTTCGACCTATATCGTAAGTCTTCCAAAGAAATGGGTCATGGAACATGGGCTGAATGCACGGGATCAGATTAGGATAGAATGGAGACCTTCAGGAACCCTTCGAGTAATTCCCGAGGCATCAACTGTAACTAAGAGGAGGGAGGTAGATGTCGACCTCTCATCCGTTCCGGATGAAATGATGTTCGATCACCTAATCGCAGCTTACCTTTCTGGCAATCAGCTAATTCGAATTCATTCAAAGAAAGGTTTCTCTAGGTTCCACCGGAAGGTGTTTAGAAAGTTCATAGGATCGACGAGAGGTATCGAGATTTCCAGTGAGTTTGAGAATACTATCGAGATGATCAGCCTCATCAATCCTGCTGAGATGCCCCTTTATTCAACCCTAAACAGGATGTACCTTCTCATTTCAAGCCAAGTCAGGGATGTGGTAGATGTTCTGTCATCCGGGGACAAGGAGTTGCTCGAGGATGCCGAGGAAAGAGAGGGGGAAGTGGATGCGCTAAGATTGCTTCTTGAGAGACAAGTTGGCCAGATTTTAGAGTCAGCTAGCATTGAGTCAAATCTCGGAACCTCTAGGTGGGAAGCATCAGAGTTGAGCAAGGTGGTTCGTACCCTAGAGAGAATGGGCGACCACTCATTCGCAATTTGCACTTTGACCAGGGATTATGAATCTCCAAAAGGAATCAATACCGGAACTTTGCCACTATCAGCAATCCCCATTTGGCAGTCCTCAATAAAACTACTAATTTCTAATTTCAGAAAGAGGCGAATTTCCGAGATTCATCAGGCTAAGGCACAATTGATTTCCGCAAGAAAAGATCTTGAGAAGTATGAGGATGAACTCAGATCCAGCGATATTGACATCAAAGACGCGTTGTTTCTCGATAGAATTTCTGAGTCACTAAGAAGGATGTGCGCCTATTCCATAAACATGGCTGAAGTTCTCCTAAATATCCAAGCACATAGAGACTCTATAGAAGTAGCAAATTGAATTAAATAAATTCTAAACTATAGAGACAATATATCTTCTATCCGTCTATAGCAATAGCGTTGCCTTTTTTCATTTGGTATATCCAATACGGGAGTTTGAGGAATTACGATGAATGTAAAGACGAAGACAACCCTAATGATTGCCCTGTTTTTCTGCAGCATGCTCGCAGGATGTGCAGGAGATGACGAAAAACCAAGCCTGGTTCAGACCGGCTCTTCTACCGTTTTGCCACTTGCCGTGGTGTGGGCAGAGGACTACCAGGATGCCGATGTATCGGTATCCGGCGGTGGAAGCAGCCACGGTCTGAACTCCCTTCTCAACGGGGAAGCCGATCTGGCCGATGCAAGTCGGATAATGAAGAACAAGGACTACGGGAAATTCGATGATTGCGACGATACTGCTGTAGACGAATCGACCGGATCAACATCCACTCCTTGTAACGGGGTACTTCCGGTTAAGTGGGTAGTGGCCTTCGACGTACTGGCCACCATTGTTCACCCAGATAATGACTGGGCCACATCGATGAATTTCACACAACTTTACTCGATTTTCACTGACGACAACCCAGCTGCTTACTGGGACGAGGTTCCAGGAATGGAATCTTCAGCACCTCATGAGTTGATAGAAATCTACGCGCCGGATGAAGCGAGCGGGACTTTCGACCTTCGGCAGATGACAATGTGATAATGACCGCCATCAAGAATAACCCCTACGCAATAGGATACCTCGGGTTTGCATACGTTAAGGAAAACCCGGGAAGCGTAGGATTAGTCTCATTGGATGGGGGCTCGGGCCCAGTCGAACCGTCACTTTCGACCGTCGCCGACTACCCGATGGCCAGGCCCCTTCACGTGTACACCGATGCTTATGCAGACAACCGGGATGTCGTTGAGGGTTACATCGCCTTCTGCCTTTCCGATGAGGGCCAGTCTGTGGTAGATGAGGTAGGATATGTTCGCGTGGAAATGGTCGATCCAGACCTTCTATCTGAACAACTGTCGAGAATAAACTGAGGATTGAGGTGATGACGGAGGCGAATCCATTAGAGGGCGATTCGCCAAAACACAAATTTGTGTTGGGCTCTCTTTTCGCCTCCGCATCCCTCTCAGTAGTAGCCAGTGCACTGATCATCTACACTCTCGCCGAGGGAACCATCGAGTTCTTCTTGGCCGAGGAAGCCACATTCTTGGGCTTCATAGGCGGGGGGGAATGGGTCCCAAACGGTAGGAATCCAAGATTCGGAATATGGCCACTACTCTCCGGGACCTTCCTAATTGCAGGGGGGGCACTGCTAATCGCAGTTCCATTGGGGGTTTCAGCTGCCCTATACCTGTCCGAATTCGCGAGCAACAGGTCAAGGAAGATACTGAAGCCAGCCGTGGAGATACTAAGCGGTATCCCGTCAGTTGTTCATGGGTTCTTCGCGCTTCTTGTCATCAGTCCTTTCATCAGGACCTACTTCGACGCTTCTTACTTCAATGCGGCTAGCGCCATTATCGTAGTAGCAGCGATGATTCTACCAATCATCGTTAGTATCTCTGACGATGCTATACGAGCCATACCAAGGGAGATGAGAGAGGCGAGCCTAGCTCTGGGAGCAACGCGTTGGGAGACGGCGAGTCGAGTAGTCTTGCCCGCAGCTAGATCTGGGATCGTGGCCTCTGTGCTATTGGCCCTCGCGAGGGCCGTCGGCGAGACAATGGCGGTTACTCTGGCCGCCGGTTCAGTCGCCTCGCTTCATTTGGACCCCCTAAGGGAAGTACAGGCACTTACCGCATACATAGCGCAGGTAGCAACCGGAGACATTCCACCTGGAACTGCAACAGACGCAGGTTTCGCCGTAGGCGCTACTCTCTTCATTCTGACTTATACAGCAAACACCCTCGCTATAGGGGCCACCAAGAAGAGGCTAGGTAGGAAGCCAGGGAAACTCAGCAAGTCATTAGGAAATCTCTCCAGAAAGGCTCGAAGCGCCATCTCTTCGTTCTCAAATGGCGATATTCCGGGAAGGGCCCCAGTTGATCCTCTATCTCCGAACAGCACTGATTTGAAGAGGAGGAAATCAGAGGTCATATGGCGGCGATTGATTGGATCAAGCCTTCTATTGGGAATGGGCTTCCTGACAATTCTATTGCACAGCGTGATCAAGGCAGGGGCACCCGGAATCGACTTGGCATTCCTAACGGACTACCCCTCGTCACGAGCGCACCTAGCAGGGATAGGGCCAGTTATTCTAGGCTCGATTTGGCTGATTGCACTGACGATGGTTTTCGCTCTTCCTGCCGGAGTAGGTGCCGCTGTGTATCTCACTGAAATGTCGAGACCGAGCCCGATAAATCTCTTCTTGAGGAGGACGATTCAGAATCTCGCCGCCGTACCTTCGATAATTTTCGGACTCGTGGGCCTGTATGTATTCTCCAGGATGCTGGGCTTCGGACTTAGCCTTCTTACTGGGTCACTAACCTTGGCAATGATGGTCCTCCCAATGATCGTAGTAACATCAGAAGAGGCGTTACTAGCCGTCCCCAAGGGATTCAGGGAAGGGGCCCTTGCTGTTGGTGCTACACGATGGCAGGCCGTACGCTACCATGTACTCCCAAATGCAATCCCCGGAATAGCAACCGGGGCAATACTCTCCGTCGCTAGGGCACTAGGTGAGACCGCGCCAATCCTATTCGTCGCTAGTATTTTCTCTAAGACGGCGCCAACTGGAGTCTTGGACGGTTTCATGGCCATGCCCATCCAGATATTCTTCTGGACACGTCATCCTTCGCAATCCTTCCAAGACTTAGCAGCGAGTACTATCCTAGTGCTGCTCATGCTTCTATTAATTCTCAATGCAATGGCCCTGTTCGTCCGTAACAGGGCAGAGGCTAGGAGGTCGTGGTAATGAAAAAAGGAGGAAACATATCTGTAAAGAATTTGACAATAAAATATGGGGACAAGGTTGCAATTAACGACGTCTCTATCGAATTAATTGAAGGGAAAGTCACTGCATTCATTGGTCCATCGGGTTGCGGAAAAAGCACTTTCTTGAGGGCATTCAACAGAATGAATGACGAAATCATCGGTGCTTCCATGGAGGGGGATATTTCTTGGATGGGCAAGCAAATATTGAGCGATGAAATCGATCCTGTGCTCCTACGTCGGGCTGTCTCTATGGTTTTCCAGAAGCCCAATGTATTCCCCATCTCCATCTACGAGAACGTAGCGTTCGGATTGCGCATTCAGGGCGAAAATGAACCCTCCAATCTCGATGCCGCAGTCAAGCAGAGCCTAGTGGACGCAGCACTATGGGATGAGGTCAAGGATCGACTCTATGATGATGCATACTCTCTATCCGGAGGGCAGCAGCAGAGACTCTGCATAGCTAGAGCACTAGCTATTGGCCCCTCGGTTCTTTTGATGGATGAGCCAACATCCGCCCTAGACCCGATAGCCACTGCCAAGATCGAGGAACTAATTTCAACACTGAAATCAAAACTAACCATAGTGATAGTGACACATTCGATGAGCCAAGCGTCTAGGGTCTCAGATCACACGGCCTTCCTGTATCTGGGCGATCTGATTGAATTCGGAGAAACAAAGCAGATATTCGAAGATCCAAAACAGGAGCTAACTGGGCAATACATCTCCGGAAGGTTCGGCTAGAACCAAGGACTCAGCGAATTTGCTAATTCAATATGGGCCCCTAAAATATCGCTTCAGAGATGTAAAAAAAGCCGCTTCCCACTATACCTGCCATCACCAGCTTGTGGATCCATTCTGACTTCATGGCCTCCAACCACCTCTTCCCGGACCTCACGCCGAGCAAAGCGGCCACCACTAGTAGCAAGGTGGTCTGTAGGTGCTCTCCTATCTCCTCCGGTCGGAAGTATAGGTAGACAGGGACTCTCGACAGATCCACGCAGAGCGCGAGTACGCTCGCTGTGGCGGCATATGCCATCTTGTCCGGAAGACGACGAGTGAGGAACATCGCCCTCAAGGCACCTTGGTGCCCGGAAAGTCCACCCAACTCGCTCAGGGTCAGCAGGGGTAGGAGGATGAGGAAGGCACCTATCAGGGCGAGGAGGGGGTCCTGTGGGACCTTGCTCTGCAAAGCGGCCCCAATGACCGCACCCACCACGAGCCAGATGCCGTAGTGCCTGAAAGCGGAGAAGTCGACGCTTTCCCTCAGGGCCAGGAACTTCCCTGCATTGTGCGCCCCATGCACCACTGCGACCACTGCCACTGCCTCGTGAGGCCCCATCATCAGGAGAACCACCGGAGTGAGCATTGTCGACAAACCGAAGCCAGCAGGGACGGTCAGGGCCGCGGCTAGGAACGCAGCAACGAAGGCCAGAGCCAAGAACTCCATGGAACTCTGAAGAATCGGACAACAATTGATGTTTCTCCCATTATTTTCCACAAACCACAGCCTAATAGGTTCCAGCCTTGCCCATGACCTGCTCCTAGAGCATTATGGGGATGGTGGGCCAATGTCGAAGAAGGGTATCCTGATTGCCGTTGAGGGAATGGACGGATCCGGGAAGAGCACGCAGGCAAAGCTGCTGTACCACTGGCTGAGGGCCAAGGGACTGCCAGTCTTCCACACCGAGTGGAACTCCAGCAAGATCGTCAAGCAAGCGACCAAGATAGGGAAGAACACCCGAAGGCTCCTGCCGATCACATTCCACATGATACATGCCGCAGACTTCGCAGACAGGTGGGCACAGCAGATAGAACCGGTCTTGGAGATAGGCGGGATAGTGATTTGCGACCGCTACAAGTACACGGCCATGGCGAGGGACGGTTCCAGGGACGTCCCCAGGGAGGTCATCGAGGACACATACTCATTCGCGAGGGAGCCAGACCTTACCCTGTACTTCGACGTCCCAGTGGACGTCAGCTTCGACCGCATCGCCAAGGGCCGACCGAGCCTGAAGTTCTACGAGGCCGGGTTGGACATGGGCTGGACAACCGACCCATTCGAGTCCTACAGGATCTTCCAAGGCAGGGTGTCCGAGATCTACTCGGGGCTGGTGGAAGAGGGCAGGATCGAACGACTCGATGCCGAGGGAACCGTGGCGGAGGTCCAGTCCAGGGTCAGGGAGACCTTCGACAAGCACATCGACCTCTCTGAGGTACAGGTCATCGACCAGTCGGACAGGCTAGCACAGAACCTCAGCGAGTCCGACATCGACTGGCTAACATACTCGGAAGGTGATGGGAAATGAGTCACGCGGGCAAGCTGATAGGAAGGAGTCTGCACACACGCCTCCTTTCCGCCAGGCTGAAGGCGCACGGCATCGCAACCCACATCATAGGGCTGGCCCGCTCGGAACTGATGGGCGAGATAGTGAAGTCAAGAACCGCTGACATCCACCAGCTGAACTGGCGAACCAGGTCGCTCCTGTACGCCACAGACCTACACGACCAGATCAAGCATGAGACCGAGCCGCTGCTGGACGCCGGATTCGTGGTCATCGCGGATCGGTACACACTCACTCCGAGGATCAGGGAGCAGGTGAGGGGCGGGGACGGGGATTGGATCGACTCGCTCTACTCCAATACCCCCGATCCCGATGCCCTGATCGTACTGCACGCAGGACCACGGCGACTGTTGAATCGAATCATGTTCGGGGAGACCCTGGAGGCGCTGAACCACTTCGAAGCAGGCATGGACCTCGCCCTCTCCTCATCTATCACCTCGTCCTTCCTGCAGTACCAGAAGATCCTCAGGAACGAGTTCCAGGAGGCTGGGAAGGAGAGGGGCGCTACCCTGATTCCGACCAGGCACACGGTGCAAGAGGTCCATGACAGGATATGGGACTCGGTCAGGCCAGTGGTCGAGCACATGCTCCAGCCGATCGAGGGGGACTAGCCGATCATTCCCGCAACGATATCCGGCTGGGTCAGGTAGGCAAGTAGCCCGATGCCGGCGAACATCATCATCCAGGACCCGGTTGCCTTGACAAGGGGGGAGTTCCTCCTCAGCGAGTCGACCATCGCCCCCCTCCCCATCCCTACCATCGAGGTGACTCCGATCATCAGTAGCGAGACCGAGATGATCAGCCCGCCCATGCCCATCAGGAGGGCCCCCTCCCCGACTATGGCTAGCCATGCGATGAACGGGAAGACCGCTGCTGCGGTGCAATCCACTGACGCGGCGCTGTAGCCGATACCCCACAGGTACATGTTCCGCCTGGGGGTGAACTTGTCGTCCTCTTCAGTGGTCATGTGCCTGTCCAGTAGCCTCTGCACCCCGGAGAGTATGTGGGCCGTCCAACCCAAGAGCATCAGGGCCCCCAGCACGACCAGGAGGAGCGCGATCCCCACGGCAATGTCATGCAGGCCCCAGAGCGGCGAACACCCCCACCTCGAAGGGACTGGGGGCGGCCCCCTCCAACTTGCCTTCCTCGCGGAGCTCGTCCTCCCTGACCCCGAGGCTGAGGCAGTAGCTGATGTAGGACGGCAGAACGGGGAAGGCGCACGGCGAGAAGTAGACTAGGACCCCGAGGAAGAGGCCGATCACGAAGACCCCGGAGAACGACCTGTCGGCCTTCTCGATTCCGAACCTGAGGCTCTCCGCATCTCCCTCTATCGCCCTCTCAACTGCCCGGTCGAAGGCCCTCCAACCGTCGAGGGGGGTCCCCGTCCCCTCCTTGGCCACCACGTACCCCTCGTGGTCGATCACGTACACGAGGGGGAGGTTCTGAGCCGCGTAGTACTCGACGATATCCCCCCTTGTTCCATTCTCGAGCATTATCGAGTCCGAAGCGCCGTTAGCCACTGGCCAGGGCATGTGCTTGCTGGACGAAGGGTCGCCGAACGTGTCGTTGATGCGTTCGAACGACTCGTACCGGTACCATGACCCGATTGAAAGTGCCACTAAGGGGTATTCCGAGCTCAGCGACTGCCAAGAGCCCAGGTTGTCCTCCATGTGGCTCTGCACGTAGTGGCAGTTTTGGCAGTCTACAGCAGTGAAATCGAGGATGACTACGCTTCCTCTGAGGTCCGAGAGTTTCACCATCCCATCTTCGAGAGGGATGGAGTCGTCTATGCCAGTCCTGTTCATCGTCATCACCTCGAACTCCGGGACTTGCTCTGCATCCTCAGAGACTCCGTAGATGGACGAAGACAGCCCGAATATGGACAGCGATGCATAGGCGATGATGCAGAAGAGGACGATGCCGATGCCGAATGCCTTCCAGGTGTCCCGCTCTCTCAGAACCCCCGTATCGAAGCCCTCTGCCACGGGTTTCCGAGCCCTTTGCCTCTTATGACCCCCGCGCGGCGATGATGCCCCTCCGTCACCAATCTTATGCGCGGAGGATTGCTGGGGAAAAGGCCGGGCTCGTGGTCTAGGGGTTATGACGTCGCCTTCACACGGCGAAGATCGCAGGTTCAATTCCTGCCGAGCCCACCACCGACGATGTCATCCACCAGCGACGATGCCCCTATCCGGAGCCTCCCCGCCCCAGAAATCGACTCGTCCCTCGACATTACCAGCCCTACCAGCCGCTCCGCGTCCTCCCTCCTCGAGATGCCTCCTGACAGCTTGATGCCAGGGGCACCCTCGAACGAGAGGCAGTGCCTGCTCACCTCGTCCGCCAGTATCTCGGCATGCTCGTCTGAGCAGGGGCCGCGCTTTCCCGTGCATGTCTTGACGAAGTCCTCCCCCGTCGAGAGGGCCATCCTTGCGACTGCCCGACAATCACCTTGAGGACAAGTCCGGAGGAGGCTTCGCGCATCGCTATCAGCTTGGCCAGCTCCTCCTGTCCCGGAAAGTCCCCCGTGTCTCTGGGCTCCAGCACGCAGTCAATCTCGTCAGCACCCGATGAGACGGCCTCTGCTATGGCCAAGGAGACGTCCTCCGGGGATTCGTCCCCCTCGGGAAAACCCCCCGCCACAACTGCCACGGAGATCCCCTCTTCCAGATGCCTCCTGACTGATTGTGCGTGTTCGGGGAAGACGCAGACGGCAGCCGTGCCCTGTTCGTTCGCAACTCTGCAGAGACTCGCAATATCCTCCTCGGACGCGCTCCTGTCCAACAGGGTCAGGTCAACCAGTTCGAGGATCCCCCTCGCTTCCATCGTCCCACTCATCCGTGGCGACTCTCGAAGCCCGTCATGAAGGATGCGAGGGCTTCCACGCTCTCGATGGGGCATCCGTTGTACAGGCTGGCCCTGATTCCCCCGACGCTACGGTGGCCCTTCAGGCCGCCCATCCCGCTGTCTCCGGCCTCCTCTAGGAAGACCTGCTCTAGGCTCTCATCAGCCAGCCTCCATGTCACGTTCATCATCGACCTGCATCCGGAGTCGGCATGGGGCCTCCAGAAGTCGCTGGAGTCGAGTATGTCGTACAGAACTCCTGACTTCTCGCTGTTCCTCCCAATGGCGCCCTCAAGCCCTCCGTTCCTCTCGACCCAGGCCAGTACCCTGTCCAGGACGAAAATCCCGAACGTGTTGGGGGTGTTGAACATCGATCCCTTCGAGATGTGCGTCTGATAGTCCAGCATCGTGGGCAGCCCTTCCTTGCGCCTGCTAGACGCCCAGGGTGAGAGGATTACCACGGTCACTCCGCTCGGGCCGAGGTTCTTCTGGGCACCAGCGTAGATCAGATCGTGCTCCGAAACGTCGATCTTGGCACCGCAGATGTCCGAGCTGGCGTCGACTACCCTGGGCTTGCCGCCACTATCGGGGAGGTGGTGGAACTGAGTCCCGAATAGCGTGTTGTTGGATGTGTAGTGAAGGTACTCAGCCCCGTCCCTCACGGAATAATCGCCGTCACTAGGTACGCTCCTGAAACCACTGTCCGAATCGTCCCAAACGGCACTCGCGTCCCCGATCCTATTGGCCTCCACCAGCGCTTTCTTCGACCAGATTCCTGTGACCAGGTAGTCAGCCATCCCGCCCTCGCTCATCAGGTTCAGTGCACTCATGTAGAACTGGGTCGAGGCCCCTCCTTGGAGGAAAAGGACCTCGTAATCATCGGGGATGGCAATCAACCCCCTAAGCCTGGACATGGCCGAGTCTATCACATCCTGGAAGGTCTGGCTCCTGTGTGACACCTCCATCAGTCCGAATCCGCTTCCGCCTAGGTTAGGGAGTGTTTCAGCAACCTCCTCTACGACCTCGAGTGGGAGAACGGCAGGACCCGCGCCGAAGTTGTGGATGCGACCCGATGGTCCCATAACCGTACGGGGCCACGGGCGGTCTTTCAGGCCATCGGAGGAGCAATAGGGTTCATTTCTCGTTGTCCTGCCGCAGAATCGTGCTCCGTATCGGCCTAGTGATGCTCCAGGGCGCTCGTCACTCGCATATTGCGGCTCTTGAGCGGGCTTCCAGCGAGACAGGGATAGATATCGAGATATACGAGTTGAGGAAATCATCAGACCTGGATTCCTCTGAACCCCATGCGATTGTGATGCCCGGAGGAGAGTCAACAACCATGAGGCTGACAGGTAATGAC
>LUSA01000091.1 GCA_001629235.1 Marine group II euryarchaeote REDSEA-S43_B8
CATGCCTCCTGCTGACGAACCAGCAATTCCCGAGGGATGCGACCATGTCATCGGGATAGACGACACGGGTTTGGCATACGACAACATCGATCTCGCAATAGAGGTCGGCCAGACTGTATGCTGGATCTGGGAGGGCGAGTCTATGGCTCACAACGTAGCTGAAATCTCGGAAGAGGGGGACACGTCGAGAATGATCGGGGGAGAGTACAGCGGAGAGTCGAAGGCGACAGTCGATTACAGACTGACCTTCACCGAGGACGAGACCTTCCACTACATTTGCGAGCCACATGCGACGATGGGGATGGCCGGAAAGGTCACCGTTGGTACTGGCGTGCAAGAGGTTACCACTCCTGAGCCAGTCTACGAAGAGGAGAACAACACCCCAGGATTCACAGTTCTGGTCTTGGGAGTTGCGGCAATATCTGCAGTGGTCCTATCTGGAAGAAGGAGATGGTAGGGGCTTGAATCTCCCATTGAAGAAGGTAAAGACTAGTTCGCGCCTAGATTGGTGGAGTCTGGTCTGAAACGGAGTAACCTACGGAAGTGATCCCAAACGGGTGATCCGGGGCCTCCAAAATTCTTTGAATATTGGAGAATCATCAAAATATTCTCAGTTGACCCTACCAACTGTTCCACAGAGACTTCTCAAAGGACTACTGGTTCGAAGCGTCATGGGAGATGCGGACGAACAAAGTGAGCACATGTACTACTGCTTCGATCATGCTGAGGCATACGGCAACCCAAATGGCGAGGCAGAGAGGATTTTCGGGATTGCCCTGAAGGAGCTGCAAGAGGAGGACCCACACCTGTGGCGTCGCTCTGACTTAGTCATCACGACCAAGATCTTCTGGGGCGGCTCTGGAGTCAATGAGTCTGGGCTTTCCCTGAAGCACTGCAGAGAGGGGCTGGATAAGTCTCTCTCTCGCCTACAACTTGACTACGTTGATTTGCTGTTCTGCCACAGACCTGACCCCCACACCCCAACCTCAACGGTGGTGAGGTCAATGACGCAAATGGTTCGTTCGGGAAGGGCCACGGCATGGGGAACTAGCGAGTGGTCTGCACAGCAGATCACCGAGGCCTTCTGGATTGCTAAGAGCGAGGGCCTCGAACCTCCACAATTCGAGCAGCCCCAGTACAACATGCTGCACAGAAATAGATTCGAAAGCGAGTACTTCCCGATTTTCAATCCACCATACAACATTGGGACTACCATCTGGAGTCCGCTTAGATCTGGATTTCTCACGGGGAAGTACCTGGAGAGCATCCCTGATGACTCCAGAGCGACCCAAGAGGGTTACGAATGGCTCATAGATGATCTAGCAGAGAGGAAGGAAAGAGGGGAGTTCGAAGTAGTCTCCAAACTAGTCGATTATGCGAAGAGTATTGGTTGCACACCTGCTCAGTTGGCACTAGGGTGGTGCCTAAAGAATCCCAATGTCTCTACAATCCTGATGGGTGCAACGACCGCTAGCCAGATTGAAGAGAACATGGGCTGCATAGATGTAGCAAAGCAACTCACCGACGAAAACTTGGCAGACTTGGAAGAGATTCTCGGGAACAAGCCGGAATCTTGGATGGGACCAGGTGGTGCGGGGACTAGGAATCTGAAGACACTATGAAGTGGACTCAGAAAGGCTGGACTGATTGTTTTCGAATGAATGCTGCACTAGTACTTCCAAGGCAACTATCTGGAGTGTCTCCTCGTGTGTGGAGGCTAGGACGACTGGGCAGGCGACTCCCTCGTCAGCAGCATCCTGCCACGTCTGCGCGCAAACGCACCACCTATCGCCAGGTTCCAGCCCTGGGAAGCTGTGCTGAGGGGCTGGGGTGATCAAATCATTTCCACGGGACCTGGCGAATTCTAGGAATTCCTCAGTCACGACACAGCAAACAGTATGCAACCCCCGATCATTTCTATCAGTGTTGCAGCAACCATCGCGGAACCACCCAGTTAGAGGATCTGTCGAGCAGGTTTCCAAATCTCCCCCTAGTACGTTGAATGATGGTAGCATAGCTAGGCCTCAGTGATTCTGTAAATTAACCCATTTATCCGGCTTCATGAGTTTCCATAGACTCGCCGAGACTTCTCATTACCGTTGTGGCCGATTCCACGCTGCGTATCGTTTCAACGCTCTTTCCAGCGGACCAAATGTCTGACGACTGAGCGTTTTTGGTCATCTTACTCCATCTTCTAAAGGAGATTGCGTTCATGAGCCACCTAGTCCTGTGCTTGAACCTACCAGATAGGAGCTTCCTGATCAGCCAGTTGTTTTCCCTACTATATCCAGGAGTCTTGATTACGGAAACCGGGATTCCAGTGAGTTTTGTGGTCCAATCGATGTCATCCTCCCCAGAACGAACTATCGCTTCCTTGTATCCGTCTGGCATTGAGCACTCACTGGTAGCGATGAATCTCGTACCCATCTGGACCCCGTCATATCCCACTCCCATAGCATCCTGAAACTCGATCTCACTACCAATGCCTCCCGCGCAAACCAAGGGGAGACCTAGATCCTCCAAGTCTTTGTACATCTTCTCCATGCTATCCGTTCCGAGATGCCCTCCGGCTCTGTTGTTCACACAGATGAGCCCGTCTACCCCGCAATCTACTCCCTTCTCTGCATGATACCTCGTAGTAACGTCATGATAGACGAAACCCCCTCTGGCATGGACCATATCGCAAACCCAGTCTGGCTTGCCCAGAGACGTCACGAAGAACCTGATGCCCTCCTCAAGAGCGATTTCTATCCATTCAGACATCCTGCGGAGGTACTTCTCGTTACCCTTCTCAATCAATGCATTGAATCCTATCGGTTTATCAGTTAGGGTTCTGATGTAACGAATTCCCTCCAGAAGTCCCTGAGTCAGATCTGGCTTGTCGAATCCGTGAACCACAGTAAGGGATACTGGCTGGATTATAGACATCCCTCCGCCATTTGCGGCTGCTGCTACGAGTTCTGGGTTTGAGCAAGGGTACATGGCTCCGCAAATTATCGGAAACTCGACGCCAGTATGCTCTGTAAGCCTGTTTCGCCCCACTGAAATCGATTTACCCGAGCATGGACAGAGAAATAACAGTTGATGGGTGAGCGAGTCCTGAAATTGCTCAAATAGTTCTATTATCCGGAGGGGACATGGTTGACTTCCAACTCACAGAAGAACAGATGATGATTAGGGACATGGCAAGAGAGTTCAGCGAGGAAGAGGTCCTGCCCCACGCTGAGGAATGGGACCGAGAAGGCACTTACCCAAGGGACGCCATTACCAAGGCCCACGAATTGGGGCTTCTGAACGTCACAATTCCTGAGAAGTACGGAGGAGCCGGGATGTCGACTGTGGACGAGATGGTTATCTGTGAGGAGCTCTCAAGGGGCGATCCTGGGTTCGGGACTGCTTCTTACCACACTATGCTCGCCTCATTCCCCATCTTGACTGGTGGCACAGAGGAGCAGAAGGCAGAGTATCTTGGAAGAGTTACTGAGGGTAAGCTAGCTGCATACTGCGTGACAGAGCCAGATGCTGGATCTGATGTCCAGGCACTGAAGACCGAGGCAGTCAGGGACGGGGAAGAATACGTGATCAATGGAAGCAAGGCCTGGATTTCTGGGGCAGGATATGCGGACTGGTTCTTCGTTCTGGCCTACACCGACAAGTCTGCTGGTTATGGGGGACTCAGCGGTTTCATCGTAGATGCCGACACTCCCGGAGTTGAGCTTGGAAAGAAGGAGGTAAACATGGGCCAGAGGTGCTCAGACACGAGAGGCGTCAATTTCACCGATGTCAGAGTTCCTGCATCGAATCTAATCGGGGGAGTAGAGAACGGAGGATGGATGAATGCGATGAAGGCTTTCGATCACTCCAGACCTGCAGTGGCTGCTGCAGCAGTAGGAAATGCGAGAGGGGCCATGGAGGAGGCTTGGGCTTATGCCAAGGAGAGGAAGACCTTCGGAAAGCCGATCATAATGCATCAGTCGATATCCTTCATTCTCGCAGACATGGCTACGAAGATCGAGGCCGCCAGGCTTCTGACCCTGAGTGCTGCCAGCGCCCTTGACTCAGGAGAGAGGGCCACACTGAAGTCGGCACATGCGAAGAGGTTCGCAGCCGATATGTGCATGGAGGTAACAACCGATGCGGTTCAAGTTCTGGGAGGTTACGGTTACTCAGAGGAGTACCCGGTAGCCAGAAGGATGAGGGGGTCCAAGATCTACCAGATATTCGAGGGAACAAGTCAGATACAGAGAATGATCATCAGCAGAGAGCTCGAAAGGGAACTCTAGTTACTTGAGTTCCTCTGACGTAGTGCCTCTGCGGCTACGACGGCCATGGGCGCCTGGAGGTTGTACGAGGGGACGAAGCCCGACATAGGGACACGAATCACGGAATCGGAGCGATCGAGGATCGGTTGGGAGATGCCATCATGCTCTCCGCCCACGACCAGAATGACGTTTCCACAAAGGTCCTCGTCCCATGGTTCCATATCACCGGAGTCCTCAAGCGAGATTATCCGGAATCCAGCCGCCTTGGCCTTCTCCACGAATTCGAAACCATCGACCCAGTGCACGGGCATGAATCTATCAGCCTTCATTGATGCTCTCCTTGCTGCCTTCTTCTCAGCGTGGGATAGTTTACCATCTACGAAAACCGCCTTTGCTCCGCTTACCTCAGCAGTCCTAATGGTGAAGCCTATGTTCACGGGGTACCTAGCCCCATCTAGAAGCCAGCAAAGGCCTCCCGATGACAGGATTTCGCTAGTCCCTGCATCTGGGTCCCTCCCCACCAATGCAAGAATTGGCGGGGGCTCTTCACCCTCGTTGACCCTGGACATCCTCCACATGTCATTCTTCGAGGTCTCACGTACCTTGATCCCCCTCTCCTCTGCCATGACTAGGAGCCTGGTCACTTCAACATCCTTGGATTCACGAAGTGCGAGTATCAGAGCGACTTCCTCGGATTCGAGGGCTGAGGAAACCTCTGCTATGCCACATCTTTGCATACTTGCCGTTTAGGCCCCCGATTAATCTGTTTTCGGTAATGCCATGATTCGAACATTGGTAGGAACTTCACCGTATTTGTTGGGTTTGTCCTCCCCCTCATAGGCGAGTAGGGCCACTAGGACAAATACGAACCAGAAATTCAAATACGGGATGAAAATTCCTAGGGATATCCATCCAGGGTAACCGAGATCGTGAAGTCTCCTGAAAGTGACAGCGAGGCTCGGGACCAATAGGGGTAGGAAGACGAGCATGAATGCCAAGTCCCCATATCCATCCGCGAGTACTTCTCCGGAAATGGCACGGAAGAAAGCGATGGTCGCAACGAAGAATAGCTGAAACCACCAGAACTCTGATCTAGTGGCTCTGCCACTGAAGTCTTTGAATTTCAGTATTGAATTGAGTATAGCGTCTTGGAATAACATTGGACTTTCTGGTCTTGGAACCTGTAACACTTCGAAGGGCCACTCTGAGTTGTAGAGCGTCCCTACTGCATTGGCGAGAGTTACTGGCTCCGGAGGCGTGTCTGGCTCGTCTGGTTCGTCTATCTTCCACCATTCATCAGCAGATGGTGGAACCATAGCATTTCCACGAGGCTATTAGTATTCGATTTATCGATTGAAAATATGCATTTAACGCATCTCTATGTAACAGAGTCAATCGTTTATCTTATTATTCTATTCGAGACTCCGCTAATTGAAAAGGGTAGATTTTTTTAATACCTGTACCCAAAAACAATCCAATAGTATATATTCACATATTTGAGCCCAAGTGCATGGATAATATCCTAGCAAACAAAAACGGAAAAGCAAGAGGACTTGCTATCGGTACATCGATAGCAGTCGGAGTCGTTATGCTGCCAACTGTGGCTGCAGAGACTCAGATCCTCGCTGAAGACGATTGGGTGGGAATCAGCTTCTGGATAGCAACAGCAATGATGCTAGCCTCAACTGTGTTCTTCCTGGTCGAGAGACAGAACGTGGATGACAAGTGGAAGACCTCCATGACGGTGGCCGCTCTGGTCACTGGTGTGGCATGGTACCACTACACATACATGCGTGAGGTCGCAGTGATGGATGGAGGCGGATCACCGCTAGTCTACAGGTACATTGACTGGCTGATCACCGTGCCACTTCAGGTAGTCGAGTTCTACCTGATTATGGCAGCTATCGGAGCAGCCTCCTTCGCCATGTTCAGGAACCTGATGACAGCATCAATCGTGATGCTTGTAGCTGGTTTCTTCGGCGAGTCTGGGGCTTGGGATCTCTTCGGAGACTCGAGCACTGAGATCTGGTGGGTCATCGGCATGGCAGGATGGGGTTACATCCTCTATGCACTCTGGGCTGGAGATGTCAAGGAGGCATCAGAGTCCGGGAGCGATGGCGTGCAGTTCGCCTTCACCTCGATGAGGTGGATCGTGTCCGTCGGGTGGGCAATCTACCCACTCGGATACATGATGGGCAATGACATGCTAGACGGCTTCAATGCAGATGACATGAACATCATCTACAACATAGCTGACTTGGTAAACAAGACCGCATTCGGTATGATGGTCTGGTACGCAGCCAAGATGGACTCCTGAACAGGCCAGCGTTAGGAGGACGGAAATACGTAATCCGGGTGGCTGGCACCTAGCCAGCCATCCGGAGCAAACTAATCTCTCGATGAGCCTCTAATTCGGCTCAAGTACACTTCAGTATCACTTGCGAAGATATGTCGGGATTTCTATTAGTGACAATAGATAAACATCTATTGATAAGTAGTCCAACATCGCTTATACAACTATGACCATCCAGATAAGGACCCCGGAAGAACCAACAGAAATTGACGCCGACGCATTCCTCCCGACGGAGTTCGGGAACTTCAGGATTAGAGTCACGGTGGACGAAGACGGGAATGAGCACTGCCTAGTGTACGCAGGTGATCTTCAGAGCGCAGATGCCCCTCTGATCAGAATCCATTCCGAATGCCTTACTGGTGATGCATTCAGTTCAATGAAGTGTGATTGCGGACCACAGCTCCAGGCCTCACTCAAGCAGATCCAGGAAGAAGGGGGCGGAGCAGTAGTCTACCTTCGTCAAGAGGGGAGGGGGATAGGGCTTCACTCCAAGATACAGGCATACGCCCTTCAAGACCAAGGGTACGATACGCTAGATGCGAATCTCGCACTCGGACTGCCTGCTGACGCTAGGACCTACGGAATAGCGGCTAGAATGCTCAAAGAGGCAGGAGTCAGAAAGGTCAGGATGATGACCAACAACCCGTTGAAGGTGAGGGGGCTCGAGGAGAACGGGATCAAGGTCGAGTTTCGTCTACCCCATATGAGCGGGGTTTCCGTACAGAACATAGACTATCTCAGGACGAAAAACGAACGTATGGGGCACATGCTCGAACTAGAGTAGCACTATGGCCGCTAATGATCCTCAACCGGAAGGAGAATCTCGTTTCTCCTCAGGAATGGAAGAGTGGATGTTGGGTTATCGTAGACAGCCAGCATAGCAGGGCCACTGGGGGCTAGTCCATTTTCCAAAACCATCCTACTCAATTTCGTTTTCATCCTATCTGACCTCCTTGGTCCGGAAAGACCCGAGAATGGAAGTGCTGCTAGGGTACATCCAGAGTAGTTCACTAGATGTACGCCTTTAGCATCGGGGCTTGGGAGATCTTCCAATGAGAATTCGGAGGGCATTGTGAATGCCATAATTGTCCCTTCGCCATCGTTCCACATATGCACGGGAGCAGTCATCGCAATCATCTGCTCCCTGTCGTTCCTTCCGAAGATGTATCCAGCAATCCTCCGAAATCCTCCGGTTGATCCCCTCCAATTCTTCCCTTCAGTCCTCACTCTGGCCTGTACCGAGTCGGCGTATCTCCTGACTTCAAATCCGGGGAATGTGGATATCACCTCGTATTTCGGCTCCTCATACTCCCCAGCCATGAGTCTTCGAGCAGGAATGTGGCTTAATCCCATATGATGGAAGGAGGCACAGTCAACATAATGCCATAGCGCCCCTTGGGACCTTCGTGTCTTCTGCATGGGTGATTGTGGGCGGATACGCCTTAGCGATGGTGATTTTCGCGATATGGGCTCGTCGAGACTTAGGGCGTGGGGATGAGTCTTACTACCTAGCAGGGAGGAGTCTGACGGGACCCATCCTCCTTGTGACCATGGCAGCTACGAACTTCAGCGCTTTCACGGTATACGGATCAAGTGGGGCATCTTACCGAATCGGGCTGTCTTTCCTACCGATAATGGCATTCGGTACAGGATTCATGGCCGTTTCCATGTACATTCTTGGAAGGAAGATTCGCTCCAGATCGGTTCAGCATGGTGCAATGACGGCTCCAGAGATGGTGATGGGGCAAACCGGATCTCGATCAGCACAACTGACTATGGCTTCCGTCCTTGTATTGGCCACTATTCCATATCTTGCACTGCAGCCTCGTGCAGCAGGCATTGTTTTCTCGGCACTATTCGGGGGTCCTGATTGGATTGGTGCAGTCCTAGTTACGTTACTTGTTGTGGCGTATACTCTTACTGGAGGGTTGAAGGCAGTGGTCAGAACTGATGCCGTCCAAGGTGCAATTGCACTGGGTCTGTTGTGGTTAGGTCTGGCCATGGTTGTCAATGATGCAGGGGGCATTAGTTCTGCCATGGATGCAATTTCTTCATCGGAAAATACCGAGGGACTACTAGGTAGAGAGGGGAACTACACTCTTCTTATTTGGGTGAGTACGATGATTCTCTGGCTCTTCGCTGATCCTATGTTCCCACAACTGTATCAGAGACTCTGCGCAGCAGAGAGCGATGCTGCAATAGGGAGAATGGCCACGCTATACCCTGCTGTTGCATGGTTGGCTTTCCTCCCCCCTATATTGATTGGGACAATCGGGCATCTCAGTTATCCTGACTTGGACAGAGTCGGTTCAGACAATATCCTCCCTACCATGATTATGGACGTGGGCGGTGAATGGCTGGGAGGTTTGGTTCTGGTTGCCGGACTAGCTGCGCTGATGTCCACTATGGATTCCCAGCTTCTAGCTACAGGATCGCATCGCTGGTGACTAGGGACTTGCTTGACAAAGAAAGTCCAGAGGACTGGAGCAGAGAGTCTGTGATCGTCTCACTTTCTCTCCTAGGACTGGCCCTATCTGTCTGGTCCGATCTATCCATCCTTGATCTTGGCCTTCTAGCCTTCTCCATGTATGCTGTAATGTTCCCCTCGGTTCTCGCATCTGCTCACTTCGATGATATTGACGGCAGGGCTGTAGTTGCCTCGATCCTCGCTGGTGAGGCTGTCGTGATCCTAGCTGTATTCTCTCCCGAGTCCTTCAATGGATGGTGGGTTGAACCGGTTAGAGGGGCTGTACCCACTGCTGTGATTCCATCATTATTCGCAGCGTTAGCGGGACTGGTTGTGACTCAGCACTACTTCAAGATGAGAGAAGGGTTCTCTTGGAGATTTGAGATAAATAACTCGGACATAGCCCCATTGATCGGTCTATTGGTGGTTTTTGTAATGGCTCAGGATTTCTGGTGGTGGGGCGAAACCGAAACTTGGGCATTGGGGCTTCCTAGGTGGATCTGGTGGTCTGCTGCTCTTTCAATCGCTCAGACTGCGATAATGGCTAGATGGGTGGGGAAAGTTTCCTCCCGTTAGAGTCAAGTTTGGAACCTGCCTGAAGGCGTCATGGGAGTGGGGCGAGCCTTGTTGTTCGGGACTCTGGCGTCCGTGCCAGGGGTATTACTAGCACTGATTGGGTGGGTAATGAGTGGCAGTCCCGAGGAGTGGGATACGACGCTCTGGCTTTCCTGCTATGCGCCATTCTTCGGTTGCATTGCAGCCGGATTAATAATCGGATGGAGGGATG
>LUSA01000092.1 GCA_001629235.1 Marine group II euryarchaeote REDSEA-S43_B8
CGACCAACTACGCAGAGAGCAGCAAGGATGAGATGACCTGCACTGTTCATCGTGGTGATGGGTCTCAACCAGTCTGGCACCTGAACAACTGGCTATCTAGCATCTACGGACTACCTGATCCGGTTTTGGCTAATGACGTGAACGAGTATGAGACTCTGCTAAATCGGTCCCTTCAGTGCTGGGAGGAAATGGACAACAGGCCTACTTTCGTGGCAGTAGACTACTGGGAAGAGGGGGAGGTAACTAATGTGACTATCACTCTGAACAAGATGTCACACTGGTCTGACGAAGTCCCCGAGCACCCATGACTATGCAATCTCCTTTGGACGAATGACGGCCTCAACCGACCATGATGAGCCCGAGTGGAGCAATAATACTGCGGTTGCTGTGGGCATTGTGTGCCATTCCCCTGAGAGATGGTTCACAAGAATCTCCGAGCCAGGATTGTGCCCAATTATCATGGTAGTCCCGTTATCCAACATATCTTCCAATTCTTCCATTAGATCGATTACTGTTGCATTGTAGATTCCCGATCTAACCTCGAATGGAGCCTTTCCCATCCTGTGAGACATCCCCTCCAGAGTCTGGAGGGTCCTCTTCGAACTGCTAACAAGGATAAGGTCTGGAATCCAACCTCTGTCGAAAATTGCATCTGCCACCATGGGTGCATCCCCCCTGCCCCTCTTGTTCAGTGGTCGTTCGTGATCATCGAGGTTCGGGTCTTTCCAGCTGCTCTTAGCATGACGCATGACAATCAGCCTTCTGACCATCCTACTCCTCCTCGAACCTTCCAAAAGACGGTTCCCTCTTACGCTTGAATGACGTGACTCCCTCGACGAAGTCCGCCGTCTGCGATGATGCAACCATTAGCGACTGCTCGAAATGCAACTGAGTCTCGAAGAATGTAGAAGTGGATGCATCTAGCAGCTGCTTTGTCCCCTTCCTGCTGCTGACCGACCACTTGCCCCAATCCCTGGCGACCTCAATGGCCCTATCTCCCCATCGGGTGAGAGCCCGAGTCGGAAAAACGCGGAGGCTATCTTCGCCTCTGGAGAGCAGACTCTGTAGTCTGATGCTAGTGCTAAACCCAGCCCTCCTCCGGCTGCTGATCCATTGATGGCGCATACGAAAACCTTCTCCGAAGTCCTCATCTTCAAGAGAAGTGGATGTAGCTTATCGGTCATCTCCTGAACTCTACTACCAATATTGCCATTCTCTATTGCATCAGAAAAGTCGTCCATGTTCCCCCCAGAGGAGAAGAAGCGTCCAGAACCAGTGATTACTACTGACCTACAAGAGGGGTTTGCCATCACCTCTTGTAAGCATGAGAGGAATGGGTCGAAGTGATCGGGGGAGAAGGTGTTCGAGGAGGCAGCTGGAGACAAAGTGACCACTGCTACCCCTCCGTCAAGCATGTCGGTGGAAACGGGCATGGCACTCGAGCAAGGGCCACTCTATTGAATTGCATGAATATCATAAGATATTGCAGTTTGGGTCAACCATGCACGAACGCCGGCACCTGTACATCAATGGAAACTGGATAGAACCCAGTGGAGAGGGTTCTATCGAGGTAATCAATCCGACCAATGAGGAGGTGATTGGTTCCGTACCAGTCTCCAGTGATTCAGATGCTAATGCTGCTGTGGAGGCTGCTAGGTCAGCATTCACGGATTGGTCGACAACCGAGGTTAGCGTGAGGGTAGAATTCCTAAACAGGATTTCGGGCTTAATCAAGGATAGAAGCGAGGATCTAGCCGAGATAATTACTGCAGAGGTAGGGACTCCTATAGAGTACTCCAGGATGGCGATGGTAGGGACTCCGAGGGTTGTTTCTAGGTCTTATGCGAAGATCCTGGACGGATACGTCTGGGAGGAAGAGGTAAGGAACTCTCTCGTAATCAAGGAGCCGATAGGGGTGGTAGCTATGATCACCCCGTGGAACTTCCCTCTGCACCAGATAATCGGAAAGGTGGCGCCAGCTATCGCAGCGGGTTGCACGATGGTGCTGAAGCCATCCAAGGAGGCGCCCCTGAATGCATTCCTTCTGGCAGATATCCTGGATGATGTAGGCCTTCCTAATGGGGTTTTCAATCTGATTTCAGGTCACGGGAAAGATATCGGAGAGACCTTGTGTAGCCATCCAATGGTGGATATGGTCAGCTTCACGGGATCTACAAGTGCTGGGATTAGGGTCTCGGAACTAGCGGCACCAAGTGTAAAGAGAGTGACACTGGAACTGGGGGGAAAGAGTGCGAACATTATACTGGATGACGCAGACATCCAACGAGCGGCAACTTCGGCGATTTACTCATGCTTCGGCAACTCTGGTCAGGAGTGCTCGGCCCTTACCCGGCTTCTGGTGCCAGAGGATTCTAGAGACGAGGTTGTGGAGGTTATCTCAAGCAAGATCGGGAGGTACACTGTTGGAGACCCTATGGATGAGTCCAGCAGATGTGGCCCACTGGTCTCCAAGAGGCAGCAGGAGAGTGTTTCTTCGTACATCTCTAGCGGAATCGAACAAGGGGCCACTCTAGTTGCAGGAGGCGAGGGGATGCCAGATGGGCTTGGGTCTGGATTTTTCGTAAAGCCGACTGTCTTCGCAGACGTTACCCCGGATATGACCATATTCAGAGAGGAGATTTTCGGTCCTGTTCTATGCATCACCTCATACTCCTCAGAGGAGGAGGCAGTAGAGTTAGCAAACGACTCTGAATATGGGCTATCTGGAGGGGTCTGGTCAGGTGATGAGGAGAGAGCCATGAGAGTAGCCAAGATGTTGAGGACTGGTCAAGTTAGCATTAATGGCGGCGCGTTCAACGTTACTGCTCCTATTATCAGTGGGACCAGTGGGGTCGGAAAGTCCACTATGTCCACAAGTCTGGCATCTTCTCTTGGCTTTGCAAAAATAGCGTCCACGGACACAATTCGAGAGGTTCTGAGGACCCAGATATCATCGACTGCAAGCCCTGCCCTGCACCGTTCCTCATTCGAGTCGGCTGGGGGTTCGGCTACGGAAGATTGGAAAGAAACGGTTCAGGCCCTCTCAGGAGGAGTTTTGGCGGTAATAGAGAGAGCCATCTCAAAGGGAACTGACTTGCTTCTGGAAGGGGTTCATTATGTCCCAAACAAGGAGGTTATTGACCTCTGGAGAGAGGCGGGGGGAGTGGCTACCGGTGTTGTTCTCTATGTCTCGAGCGAGGAGAGGCATCGAGGAATGATAGCTAACAGAGAAAAGCACAACGGTAAGAAAGTGGACCACTATCTCGGTAATCTGGATAGGATTAGGGAGATTCAGGAGGAGCTAGTTCTATCCGGATCAGAGTTTGGTTGGCTGGTTATTGACCCCACCAAGGAGTCCGATTCAATCAGGTTGATCTCGAGCAGCTTGTGTTGAGGGGTTATTTTCCTACCCACTCTGCATCGGATCTCTCCAGAAATGCCGTGACCCCAATCTCCTTATCCTCAGTATCGAAAAGGGCGACGAACTCTGAGCGCTCCATCAAGACCCCTTCGGAGAATGGTAGTTCCAAGGCACCCCTTACTGCTCGCTTTGCTACCTTCGTGACATGTGGTGACTTCTTGGAAATCTCCGTAGCTAGCTTCATGGTCTCTGCTTCTAGATTATCGCTAGGTACAATCCTGTTGACTATTCCCATACTTAGCGCGTCCTCTGCTCCCACCATGCCGCCTGAGAGAACGATCTCCATAGCCCTCCCGTATCCTACCAGTCTGCACAGCCTCTGAGTCCCCCCTCCTCCAGGAATGAGGCCAAGGTTGATCTCGGGCTGGCCGAATGTTGATCTCTCTGAAGCGAGTCTGATATCGCATGATAACGCCAGTTCCGTTCCTCCTCCGAGTGCGAATCCATCGACCATGCCGGCTGCGAATGCGTGTGGCTTGGGCCTCTTTCCCTCCCTTGGTTCTAGAGGAGGAGCCCCTTTGATCACTACGCATCGGACATGATCATCTGAGTTTACCCTAGCACACTCCTTCTTGATCGCCTTGTGTGATTCTGTATTCAGGGCGTTTAGTTTGTCTGGTCTGTTTAGTGTCCAGACTGAAATGATTCCTCCCTTGGGATTGGAACCATCGACCTCAACGTCCTCTACGGTCATTACATCTTGAGCCATGCAACTGCGAACGGGTCGTATCGCTTCAACGTATCACTTGACTAGTCATCTGCCCCAACCGGAGGTGGTAGATCGGGGAGAGGGGGTGGTGGCATCGGCATCCCCTGAGGAGAAGGAGGGAGAGGAGATTCGCCCTCAAATTCCTCGTCTTGGATTTCATCAGTATCAGCTTGCATTCCTCTGGGGGCATCCAATGAGACACGGATCTTTAGAACCCGCTCGTCATCGATCCTGACGTATGAGATTCCCTGAGGGATCGAGGGATCGGGCTCTTCTGGCTCATACATCACAGCCAAACCGTGTCCTGGGATACTAGTCAGAGTCGAGAGGTCTTCACCATCCTCTACTTCAGTCCACTTTCCAGCTTCTTCGGCCATTCTCTTAGACATCTCCAAGCGCCTTTCCTTGTGTAGCCTCTCTCTGAAAATCTCCCTTCTCTGCCTCTGCTGGTCTAGGTACCGATCGACCTCAGCTTCTGCCTGAAGTTCGGGGTCTGCTTTTGCGATGTGGACCCTGGCAGTTCCCTCTGCCTCTTCCACCTGCAAATCGGGTGAATCAGGGGCGTCCATGGAAATGGAGGGAGACTGTTCGGGCATAGATTGAGGCATTGGCAGGTCTGTAATTTCTGGGCCCTTCTGCCTGCCTCTGCTCCTTCGAATCTTTGAATCCCTGATTTCGCCGGTTTTCTCTTCAGAAAGGACCGGTGCAGGGAGAAAACAAGGTAAATTGGGATTGACACCGCGGTCATTACGAACAGCAGGAGTCTGGTGGCGGTGACCATTAACCCGTCCAAGGAGGAGTGCTTCTATTCACTTTGACGGGAGATTCAGGAGTTCGGAAACTCCCTTTAGAGCGAAACCACGATGCGAGATGGCTGATTTCTCAAGAGAAGAGAGTTGGGCGCATGTCCTCCCATTCGATTCTTCCGGGATGAAAATGGGGTCATAGCCGAAGCCATAATCACCAGATATATTTTCTGAAATAACACCTCTGCATATCCCTGTGGATATCAGTATATTTCCTTGGAAGGAGACTGCTGCAACAGCCCTAAATTCAGCACCCCGGTCTGTCTTCCCCGACATCAGACTTAGTACTCCGGACAATCCAATTGTCTCCTGCACGAACGAGGAATAAGGCCCCGGGAAGCCCGAAAGAGAATCGATGAATAGACCGGAGTCCTCGACGAGTAATGCCTCATTCTCAAATTCTGTACCCATTGTCAGGGAAACGGCTTGTTCCAGCTTAGATTTAGCAACCTCCTCAATTCCTTCTGCCTGTGGCTCGATTAAATCTGGGGCCTGTCCTTCAATCAATAACTGCTCAATAACGAAACCAAGTGGAGAGAGTATGTCGGATGCTTCTGTTACCTTATTTTGGTTACCTGTGACAAAGAGAACTCTCATTTTTCCAACCTATCCGTGATACCTGACCCTTCCCACGATCTTGTGAAATCTCTCGATGACATTGATAGCACTCTCTGAATCGCTATTTTGGCACTCGGAATCCATGTAACCTTCGCATACTCTTTCGATTGCATCGGGTATGTTTGTGTGACTTGAGCCCAAGCACTCCCTAAGGACCTGTAGATCGAGTCCGAAATGCTCCAATTCGGGAGATTGTCGAGAAAGTCCGAAGTCGATTAAATGAAGATCATCTTCTGTGACCATTACATTGTGAGTGGTTAGATCTCCGTGTGAGATTCTCATCTCATGCAATCTCCTAATCAAACCCCCCAGGGAATGTAGAATATCTTCAGAAGAGTCTTCTGATTTCAGAACGTCGTATAGGGTCTTTCCCTCGATCCTGGACAGCAACATTGTCGATTGGTCCGGTTCCATTAGCATCAGACTCGGCGAGGGGAACCCAGCAGCAGATAGCCTGGATAGGACTCTGGCCTCTACCGCCATCCTCTGACGTGTCAGCCTTCTATCTAGATCGGGATGTCGATATCTTCGAGGTCTGCGGTACTTTAGTACGGCCCTCCTACCAAGCCAAGAACCAGCCGTTACGATTGCCTCGGCTCCCTCATGAAGTACAATTTCGGGCTTCCAAATGTGAATCGCCGGACACTCCATGCAAACCGGACACCAGATGAGTTGAAAGCGGTTGCACTCCGACG
>LUSA01000093.1:0-3110 GCA_001629235.1 Marine group II euryarchaeote REDSEA-S43_B8
TGGCTATACTAATTGGGTGCAGTTTCATAAAATAGGTATGCCCGGGTGTTGTCATGGGCACTAGAGTTTGGCTAGCCGTTTCCATAGTGATGTTGGCTCCGGTATCTGGTTGTCTGTCTTCGGAAAGCGAAGGAAGCAACGAAATCGGAGGTGAAGGTTGGGTTGATCCCGTAACCGAGATTGAAGATGCGAATCACTCGCACAGCGATTTGTTGGCGCACAGGTTATCCACCTCGAATGCCAAGCTAATCGACTATCACAACCTGAACTGCGACGGCGAGGTATACCCCCCTCCTGAGTTGGACAACACTGCAGGAAGGCCGTGCTTTGATGAGTGGAAGAACGTAGGTCCGACTCCTGGTGACAACTCTGAAATCGCTATTGAAGGCAACTTCGACGAGGACTGCAAGATTCACGCGGATGGCAGTGGTGGCTGCTTCGCCTACGTCTCGAGTTACAATCAGTTTGAGATCCTAGATATCAGCGAGCCGAATAACATCAGGCTTCTTTCGACGTACTATGCTGAGATTGCGAGAATGATCGACATCAAGGTGACCAAGGACAATAACTGGGTGCTGGTGAATCACGAGTTGACCAACAGCGAGTTGGACCCGATACCCAATGATGACGACGCAAACAGCGGCATGAACAGACTGGACGTGATATACGTGGGCGACAAGACAAGCCCAGTGAAGGTCGCAGAGTGGAACAACCCCCCAGCAGGATTCCACAATCAGGACCTAGCAGTGTACTGCGATTGGGATGGAGCAGTAGATTTCAGGGAGGAGTGCAGCCTCTTCCTATTCGGAGCAGACCCGTATCCCGAGATGGTAGAGGGCGGTTCAGGGACATTCTACAAGGGGACCCAGATATTCTACGTCCCGAGAGGATTCGAGTCATGGTTGCCCAACCAGAACGACGAGCAGCAGAACTCCAGTAGGGAGATCATCCGATGGGGAGGATACACCCCCGAGCCGGATACCACATGCGGTGGTTCGATCTTCAACCATGATCACGTGTACTTCGTCCACCCCATCACAGGACAGCGTCTCCTAATAGCGTCTTACTGGGGGGCTGGCCTCAGGATTGTAGATGTCAGCGAACCCCCGATCCTAGCAGACCCCCTCGGAATCTCCTGGCCACCGGAGGTGGGGAGGTGGCTAGGATGCCCAACGGCTGACGATGGTTGGTACGGTCCGGATGGAGGGGGGCACGCCAACATGACTCCCGAGGAATGGCTAGACGCAGAGCAGGGGAACGACAACATCCACTACGCGGTTCCCTATGACCATCTGGTGTGCAATGGCATAAGCGAGTACGTCCCTCAGGCAGAGTGGCCATCTGAGTGCGGCTCGGGCCCTAATGATGCTACTTACGGGGTAAACTGGCGCCACTACACTATCATCGCACCGGAATATGGCAGCAATGCTGGACATACGGGTTTCCTGTGGACTATAGACACAACTGACCCAACCAAACCGTTCCTCGTCTCGAAATGGAGACTACCAGGAGAGGGGACTCTGGCAAATGGGTCCAAGCACCCGCAGCACTACATCCCTGGAGGGTACATCTACAGCCCCCATAATGGGGATACTGGCGTGAATGGACATGTCTACTGGACCCACTACCATGCGGGGAACTGGGTCACGGATCACGGAAGAATATGGGAGGAGCTGGTATGGGAGAACGGAGTGGCCGAGCCAGACAGGGGTTTCCAGGCGATAGAGGAGCTAGCCCCCACTCACACAATCGGATACTACTTGCCATCTGGACCATACTGGATAGAAGACCCCACTGCCACATTGGGATATGACATGGCTGACTGCTGGGCCTCTTGCATGATTCCTTTCGATTGGGGACTGCAGTACGACCCGCGAGGAATCCTCTTCATCTCCGAGATGGTCAGCGGGATCTACGTGGTACAGTTCGATGAGGACTTCGACCCTAGATACAACTATCCTGCGCTATGGACCATTGAAGATGATGATTGAAATGGCCAGGGTACTCGTCGTAGCACTTCTATTGACCTCATTGGTAATGCCCATGGCTTCTGCGCACGGAGCTAATGACTTCTCGATAATCATGAGGGGGTCTAGCATCCAACCAGGAGTAGCAGAAGTGATGCAGAACGACTCCGTCACGTTCTACAACGTGGCTGACGCCAATAGGACGATCAGAGTGGACCTGGATGGGGATGGAGAATACGACCAGAGGTGCGAGACAGAGCCATGGAACTCATCGTCCGTGAGGGATGAGTGCTCGTTCATACTGGACTGGGACAGATGGCCGGCAGGAAAGTACTACCTCGACGTATTCGAAAATGGGACCATCTGGAACACGCTAAACCTGACTGTGATTCACGACTACCACGAGGAGGCAGGCCCCCCTACTGGTTACTCATTCAACTCAGAAGATTCTACGAATGAGGATTCTAGCGGGACAAATGATGGCCTTCTAGCAATATCAGTCATGCTTATCTTGGTTTTCTTGGTCGTAGTAAATAGGCAAAGAGTGGGGGATGAATGAAGATGGACAGGATGTTCTCTGTTTTCCTCTCGTTGTTGATAATTTCCTCTTCCGGGTGCCTCTCTGGCGAGGTTGATGAGTTCTACGGAGAGGATATCTCTCCGCCCATTTCAGTGGATGATTTCGTTCTAGTTGATGAAAATGGAGATACTGTCTCTATGTCTGATTTCGAAGGGAAGGTGGTTGTGGTGGCCTTCCTATTCACAAGATGCCCGGATATCTGCCCGGTGGTCAGTGCCAATCTGGCATTCGTAGAGCAGGAACTGGGCGACCTGCATGGCTCTTCTGTTCAGATCCTGACTGTTACAGTCGACCCTTGGACGGACAATGCAAGTGTTCTGAACAATTATGCCTCTACTAGGGAGCTTGGATGGCCACATCTGACGGGCGCAGTCGAGGACTTGGAGCCTGTTTGGATGAACTTCGACGTAGGCCTGACAACGTATGACACGGATGTGGACAACGACGGAGTCGCGGATGGATTCGATAGTTGCCCCGATACGCCAGAAGGTGAAGAGGTCGATAACAACGGGTGTGGAAAGGAGTCCCAGCAGCCGGAGGGAGACGTCGTGACTAACCACCAC
>LUSA01000093.1:3132-12437 GCA_001629235.1 Marine group II euryarchaeote REDSEA-S43_B8
CTTGACTACTGGGTGGATCACACAACAGGGACTATCATAGTTGACAAGCAGATGAGGCAAAGGGTATGGTGGGGAGACACGGACTGGAACCCTGAACTCGTTCTCGAAGACATACTGAGCCTAGTGGAAGAAGAGTGAAATAATCCCTAACTAGGAAGCAGGACTATGTCTGTGGGAGTCAGAGCGGCGATTTTGGCCTTCTCCTTCCTACTTGCAGGATGCATTGGCCCTGAGGGGACGGAGATTCTGGGGACGGAATACAGGAATCCGCCCGATGCGCCGGACTTTACCCTGGAAAACCAGTTTGGGGAGGATGTTTCTCTATCCGATTTTGATGGAAAGGTAGTAGTTGTTGCCTTCATCTACACTGCCTGTCCAGATGTTTGTCTGATCATATCCTCTAACATCGACTACGTGAGCCAGAACCTGGGAAGCGAATCAGAATTCGTCGAGTTCATCTCAATAACCATAGATCCTGCTAGGGATACTACTCAGAGGCTCTTGGAGTGGACATCTGCGAGAGGGTACGAATGGAACCACCTCACCCACGACAGGGGCTCTGTTATGCAAGCAGTGTGGGACGAATGGAAGGTCGTGGTGGATGCCGATCACATTGCGAACAGCCTTCCGCCGGAAGAGGCGATGCTGAGATTCGCAGTTATGGGGCCTGACAACTCCACGGTAGTGACTGACAACCCATGTATAGACGCATTCAACGTATCCTGCTACGGCAATGGTGGAGAACTCGCTGAATACGCGCTAACAGTGAATGCCGACATGGACTACGACATGAGCAATGGGACGATTGGGAATTGGACTGCGAATGGCTCGTGGGAGTGGGTACTCCATATCTGGAATGGCTCAGAAGAAACATGGGATCCCACTGATGCTAGCATCTCTGAAATAGACATAGGATTCGATACGCACTTAGCATGGATAGCGAGTAATGCAAATTTGAGCATGATGCCCCCGGGTGTTGATTGCAATGGCAGGGGATGGGTCATGGGGACGGGAGCAAGTGCCCATTGCATGTGCGATGACGGATGGGACAGGGGTTCCGAAGACTGGATGTCTTGTGTTCCAGAAGGAAGCACCGAAGTGAATGATGGAAATCTCACAGACCCGCATGAAGAGAGTCTGGGAGAATACGAGATTGGGCACTCGACTGTTACTTTCATCATTGACAAGGAGCAGAGGAAGAGGGTTGCATACTCGGGCATCCACTGGGATGTCGGAGATTTCCTGCAAGATGTCAAGGCACTAGCAGAAGAGTGATTCAGTATCTTTGTCAAAGCAGGGGCATCTTCCTCAGCCTCTCTAGGTCTGGCTGATACAGTTGCCTAATGTCGTCCAGACCTAGGACCAGCATAGCTAGTCTCTCGAGGCCCATTCCCCAAGCGCATACCGGCCACTCGGTACCCAATGGTTCTGTAACTTCTGGCCTGAAGATTCCGGACCCTCCGAGCTCGAGCCACTCTCCCTTCCAGAGTATGTCGACCTCTGCGCTTGGTTCTGTGTAAGGGAAGTACGCAGGTCTGACTCTGACATCTGGATATCCCATCTTTGAGTAGAAGGTCTTCAAGGTCGAAATTAGCATTGGTAGGCTGGCATCGGGCTCGTGGATTATTCCCTCTATTTGGTGGAACTCCGGCATATGAGTTCTGTCTATGGTCTCCTGCCTGAACACCCTCCCGATTCCGAAGACTCGGGATGGAGTGTGGGGATTGTCTGCGATATGCCTGACGGTGTTAACCGTGGTGTGAGTCCTTAGCAAGGCCCTCTGAGACTCTTCTTTGTCGAAGGAACCCCCCCATCCCTTGCTACCCGTGTCATGGCCGTGCTCATGCACCCTGGCCCATAGATCGAGGTATTCCTCGTCGACTTCCACCTTTCTAGGCTGATTCAGATAGAATGTGTCTTGCATGGTTCTTGCGGGGTGAGACTGGGGGATGAATAGTGAATCCATGTTCCAGCCGGCTGATTGAACGTAGTCACCTTCTATCTCTGAGAAGCCCATCTCGAGGAAGACCGAACGGATCCGCTCGATGAGCGACTGCATTGGGTGCCTCCTGCCCCCTGTTGGCATGGGAGCAGGCGCCTCTACGTCGAACGGCTTGAATTCCGCCCCTATCCATGACTCGGTCTGGAGCATCTCTGGAGTCACCTCCCCTATCAGTTCGGCCTCCTCCAGTGAGGAGGAGTCTAACGAAGAGCCGGATTTAGTGAGTTTCCAAGTTCTGATGGTTACGTCCTCGAAATCGAGCAACCCGCTTCTAGATGAGAAGTGAGATAGCATCTCTGAATCCAGGTTAGAGGATTCAACTGCACCCTCTGAAAGAGACAGTATGAATTCGGACCTTCTATCGATCTCTTGTGAAATCTTCGAGTCGTCTGATATGATGAAAATGCCTGATTCTATCTCGATACCAAGACCCTTCAGAATCCCTATCCCCGGTCCAGTTTCCGCTCTTTCGAAATCCGATGACATCAGAGACTTCATGGTTCTTTTTTCTCCATCTAACTCCGACATCCAGCCCCATAGTCTTGATTCCAAGAGGCCATTCTCAGAGGCTCTTTGGCCTTCATCGCCCAGAGAAACCATCCTAGAGGATGACTCACTCAATTCAAGCAACCCCTCCTCTTCGAGTTTCTTCCCTGCTCCGGCAACGTGGACCTGGTCTTCCCAGCCAGTTTCTGAGAGAAGTTGTCCCAAAGTCCACTCCCTTGCAGAGTCGGATAGCATCGCCCGTAGCATCCTACGCTCATTGTTTCCGAGATCCATATCTACGTCTCCGTTCATTCCAGAAGTCATCAACACTTGACGGTTGCCGAGAGTTGGCTTCCCTACTCACTCTTCCTCTGACTTCCACAGATCGACTCCGCAAGATGGGCACGTGAAGGTCTTGGGCTTCCTGCCATCTATCCAAGTTATCTCAGCACATCTGCCACATAGTATCGATGTTCTAATCGGCTCGTCCAAGGTAGTGTCAATTCTGAACATAGGCCTACCTGCGTCGCGCAACTCTATGGCCGAGGGTTCCCACTCTTCGTTTAAGTGAGATTTCTCAGCATCATTTCCCATGGCGATTCCCACCATCAATAGGATCACCCCCCCGATGGAAAGAGGGGCTGAAAGTCCGATGGAGAATGTAGATCCGTCGCTTAGGGTGAGTCCGGAGCCAATAGCGATGCACAGCCATGCAGAAATGATGGTATTCAATTGACGATTCGAGACTCGGGGTTTCGAGCCCATGGGTGCTCGACAGAATGACGAGATATGAGAACTTGCCACATCTCCCAATGTGGAGGGTTCAAGTGGAGGATGTCTTAGCGCAGTGCAAGCCTCAGTAGCTCAGCCTGGTAGAGCATCTGATTTGTAATCAGACGGCCGGGGGTTCGAATCCCTCCTGGGGCTCCAAAGTCGGAAGGGAGAGTTTTTACTATGCATTCTGAAAAACAGTATTTTATAAGTAACAACAACAGTAATAATTTGTGAAGTTGGAGTGCAACATAGGCTCTAGAGGAAAATTCCTTCGCTTGATATCAGGATCGTTCGGAGTCCTAGTCGGAATTGTCGCAGCTTCTTTCCTCTACATTCAGGGGATTGACGTGGGCGCAATGTGGCTGGTTCCTGCCTCTCTGATTGGAGGGGGGTCATTTGCTATCTTCGAAGGTTGGTCAGGTTGGTGCGTAGCTAGAGCCTTGGGATTCTGGACTCCGATATGAGCCAATTGTCAAATGCCAAGCTGCGTTCGAGTTAACGTGAGCGCACGGATTGTTGATGGCAAGGCTCTTGGGATAAAAATCCAAGAAGAGGTATCGGAGAGAGTTTCTTCACTGAAGGGACAAGGGGTTGTTCCTCACCTTGCTGTAGTCATAGCAGGAGACGACCCGGCTAGCCATGTGTATGTAAGGAACAAAGAGCGAGCGTGTGAGAGGTGTGGAATAGTTAGCACTCGGATCGACATGCCGGGAAGTTCGAATCTTGAAGAAATCCTAGAAGTAGTTAGCTCTCTTAACTCGGACCCAAATATCCACGGAATACTAGTTCAAAGTCCGGCGCCGGACGGGGTCGACGAACTGGCAATCGCATCGTCCATACTTCCGCAAAAGGATGTGGACGGATTCCATCCTGTCAATCTTGGAAAACTGGTACAGGGGCGAGTGGGCGGGCTAATGCCCTGTACCCCATCTGGAGTAATGAGAATGCTAAAGTCTAGCGGAGTGAAAACTCGAGGAGCTAGGGCTGTGGTTCTGGGTCGCTCAAGGATAGTTGGGATGCCCATGGCACTAATGCTGGCGCAGCCTGGTTGTGATGCTTCGGTCACCATAGTTCACTCGAAGACCGAGGGTATTTCCTCAATATGCAATCAGGCAGACATACTGATTGCTGCAGTTGGCAGACCCCATATGGTGGGGAAGGAATGGGTGAAGCAGGGCGCTTTCGTCGTTGACGTAGGTATTTCTCGTGTAGAAGGCGGGTTGGCAGGGGATGTTTCTCCCGAAGTTTCGGAGGTTGCAGGTTGGATCACCCCCGTCCCAGGAGGGGTAGGGCCGATGACAATAGCCATGTTGATGGAAAATACGCTCAGAGCCGCAGAGATGCAACTGGTTTAGTCGAAAATTCCCATCTCGAACTTCGCGTCCTCGGAAGAGTGGATTCTAGGGTCCCATGGAGGGGAGAAAGTCAGGTTCACGTGAGCGCTTTCGATTCCCTCTGTAGCCAAAGCTGCCCTATGCACAGCCGCCATCAACTCTGGGGCGACGGGGCAACCCGGACTAGTAAGGGTCATCTCAACCTCTACATGGTTTGAGCTAATATCAACGGAGTAAATCAGTCCCAAATCGGTGACCTTCAGATTTAGTTCGGGATCCTCAACATTGGACAGAGAGTCCATCACTTCTGATTCTGTGACCAACCTAAGTCCTCCCCGATAGCGAGGAAGCCTCTTCTTGGACCCTCTTGAACATATTCAGAAAACCGTTTGCTCTGCTTGGCGTTAGGGATGACCTTATGCCCATCGAGTCCGCGAATTCTGGAGACATTGCGGCGACATAGGAAGGGCTCATGCCGTTCACAGCAATCGCAGTTACCGCAATCAGACCCTGCACAATCTGTGCATCAGCCCCGCCCCTCAGGACGAATTGCCCCTCGTCGTCAAGGTCGCAAGAGACGTGCGCACGTGATTGGCAACCATGTACTTGGTTTCCATCGTCCCACTCTTCGACGGGCAAAGGAGAGGGATTCCTCTTTGCGTATTGGAAAAGAAGCTCGTACCTCTCCATGGAGTCGAAGCAGGATGAGAACTCCTCGACAATGGAGTCCAACTGCTCTGGCCATCTCCTTCCGTCATCCACGACATCGCCTCGGGACCATTCGACTTGAAATTGCTCATCACTTGTCCGAAAACCTATCGACAACATATCTCAGATGCTCGACGAATGCTTCTGCCTCGTCCATGGTGTTGTAAAGCCAGAAAGAGGCCCTGTTGGTAGATGGGACCCCTAGAGCGTCCATTAGAGGCTGAGCACAATGATGACCCGTCCTCACTGCGAATCCACCCTCGTCCAACAGTAGGGCGAGATCCTGTGACTGTATTGATTCGTGGAGGAAAGAGACGGCCCCGCTGCTATCCCCTCTGGTTGGGTCTCCGTAGACGGTAATGCCATCTATCTCCGATATTTGTTCAGCGGTCCAAGATGCGATTGTGTTTATGTGAGAATGTATCTCTTTCATGTCATGCCTGTCCAGCCATTCAACAGCGGCCCCCCAGCCTATTGCTTCGGCGATCCTGGGGGTTCCGGTTTCCAGCATTGCATGTCCCTCCTGGAAGGTGGATCCTTCGACACTCACCGTCTTGATCATTGAGCCCCCAGTCATGAATGGGGCCATCTGCTCCATTGCGTCTCGCTTCACCAAGAGGCACCCTATTCCAGTTGGCCCCCCCATCTTATGTGCAGATATCGCCACGAAGTCTACTCCTGATTGATCGAAACTAATTCTCTCATGAGGAGCTCCCTGTGCGCAGTCCAACAGAACTCTAGCACCTTGGGAATGGGAGAGTTCCACGATCCTCTCTATGGGGTTCCTGATTCCTAGAACATTGCTGGTATGCACCACGCAGACGAGTGATGCTCCGGAAACGGCTACCTCGAATGCATCCATGTCAAGAGTGAAAGAGTCTGTGTCGATTGGGACGTAACGAACTTCTACACCTTTCTCCTTGGATAGTTGCTGCCAGGGGACTATGTCAGCGTGATGCTCCATTTCAGTGAGAACTATGACATCTCCAGAGGAGAGGTTCTCTCTGGCCCATGCATAAGAGACCAGATTGATGGCCTCGGTGGCTCCGCTTGTGTAGACCATCTGTTCAGGAGAGGTTCCAAAAAAGGAGGAAATGGACTTCCTAGCCCCCTCAAGAGCGGTAGTTGCCTCATCAGCCAGAGTATGATTGGCTCTATGGGCATTCGAGTTGTATTCCGAGTAGTATTCAGACATCGCGTCTATTACGCATTGGGGTTTCTGAGATGTCGCTGCATTGTCGAAATAGACTAACTGCTTGCCATTTGGCAGTTTCCTATCAAGAATCGGGAAATCTTTCCTAATCGATTCTACATCCATTCCCATGTCATCAACTGAACAACGCAGAAGGTTATGAGTTTTGAATTCGTGTATGGCCAAATGGGCCATTCTAGAGTCTGTCTTGGTGCTCCTGCCGGGATTTGAACCCGGGTCGCCGGGATGAAAACCCGGAATGATGGACCGTACTACACCACAGGAGCGGCATATTTCCGAGTTGCTACTTTCTCATAATCAGTTCTGTTGCAGATGGGTGACCGATTTATTGTCCAGACCCCTCCACCATTTGTTAAGAGGAATGAATGCTGCAAACGAAAACGCGCAGACTAGTATCCAGAAGAGGGGGTTGTCCAGGTGATTCATGAATTCATCCCCCCACACACCAATGAGTAGAACCTGTAGGCCGAATCGTATGCCTCTGCCAAATATTCCAGCCAATACGAATGGTCTGAGATCCATCCTTCCTGCACCTGCAGTCCATGCAAGAAGTTTGTAAGGAATTGGGGATACAGCTGCGATGAACACTCCCGCATCCCCGTATCTGACCAATATCTCATCCAGTCTCCTGGATAATGAAGGTCTGGCAAATCTACCAATAATCGGTCTTCCAGCATAAAGTCCAATCGCATATCCTCCCAATGATCCTAGAACACTGGAAATGGTGACGACAAGGAAAATCGCGAGGAGTTCTAGGGTACTGGCTGCCTCTAGAGACATTGGTATGACTAGTAAATCTGGAGGAACTGGTTGGATTATAGATTCTGTGAAAGAAACCAGAGCAAGCCCAACCAATCCGAAGTTACTCCCCCAATCAATCACAGACGACGTTATCCTTTCAAGCACGTTTGTTCGCCACAGGGCTTCTGCATAACCATTACTTTAGACTACAGACTCAAATGGGATAATACAACTCTAATTGGGGGGTCCACGACGCATGACCATGGGGGTGCCGAATGTTCTGGACACGGGCGCCCTGATCAATTGGCCGATCGAGTTACTTGATGGGGGGTATGTCGTGGAAAATCAGAGGTTGGAGCTCAGTAGGGTTTCTCCCGAACGGATGTTGTCTCTTGAAGCTGCGAATCTCATATGGAAGAGCCCGACAATAGAATCCATAGATCAGGCAACGAAGATTTCTCTCGACACAGGTGACTTGGACGGCCTCTCAGAAACTGACCTGTCACTTCTTGCACTAGTTATCGATATCAAGGGGCACTTGTACACTGATGATTACAGGATACAGAATGTATGCAGTTCGGCTGGGATTAAGTGGTCTCCTGTGGAGACAGTTGGAATCTCAGAGACCTGGAATTGGGAGCTGAAATGCAGAGGATGTGGGAGAGTGACTTCAGGGAGAGGGAGAACGAGGTTCGCCAGAGAGAGTCCTGGAGAGTGCGAGGACTGCGGATCAGAATTGAGGTTCAGGAAGGTTTAGTCACTCTTGCTCGGAGGCGATGTCTTCGGTCATCCCCCCTCGATCCATGTCCCCTATGGCTGCCATCTCGGACGCTTCCTTCATCCCCATCTGGAATTCGCCCTTGGCCCTTCCAACCCCTCTAGCCAATTGCGGTATCTTGTTTGCTCCGAAAATTAGTATCCCGAACACTACCAGGATGACGATTTCTGTAGACCCTATTGCCATGCTAACAGAACGTTGTGTGAGGGGCTTTGTTCAAATGTTTTGGCATCGTAACCCTTCAACCGCCTGAAACTGGAGGCAGGAAGGCAACTTCAGCCGAGTCATGGAGCTCCCGGGATGTATCCGGCTCGACAATCCCATCGATTGCCACTCTCATTCCTGAATCCAGCATTCCCTCTAATTCGAATCGTTCTGCCAATTGGATCAGAGTTGTCCCATCTGGCATATTGACTTCTATCTCTCTAGTCCCCATCCTCTCCGCCAATGGTCCGAACATGAGCATAGTTACCTTGATGGCTCTGTCATAGTCCTGCGCATCCTCCATGTCAGATGGGAGTGTTTCGAGCAAATCAACTCACCTACCCAATTATTAGCCGTCTCCGGATAACACAAATCAGTGATTAGAGCGGTAGTTTTCGATTGTGACGGGGTACTATCTGACAATGGCTCCTCTTGGCAGATGATTCACAGAAGCTTCGGAACTGGGGAAGATGATGGGGGAGAACATCAGGAGGCCCTAGAGATGTTCTTGGATGGTAAAATCTCGGAGGAGGAATTTGTTGCTCACGATATCAAACTATGGAGGGAGGTTCGTCCAGATATCCATAGGGATGACATCATGCGTTGCTACAGCGGAGTAGGGCTAATTGAAGGTGCCAGAAAGGTTGTCGAGAACCTGAAGAAAAGAGGGGTTTTTGTAGCAATTGTTTCCTCTGGAGTGGACATCTTCGTAGGTGCTATCGCAAATATGCTGAAGGTTGACGACTGGGTTGCAAATGGTTTCGAATGGGATGATGAAGGGTGGCTATTGGGCGGTCTCCCAACTAGGGTTCTAACTCACGATAAGGGGATTATGGTCGAAAAATTAGCAAGAATAAACGGATTCGAGCCATCTCAAATCGTCTCTGTGGGGGATTCCAGCACAGACTTGTCAATGAAGATCGAGGGGTCCAAGTTCATTGGATTCAATCCAAGAAGAGAGAGGGCGCTGGATGCTTTCCTGGAAGCAGGTGTCCCTGTAGTTGAAGAGAAGGACTTGAGCCTAATATGGCCGTTAATTTTCCCTGGTGAGGATATCCCTTAGCT
>LUSA01000094.1 GCA_001629235.1 Marine group II euryarchaeote REDSEA-S43_B8
GAGAAGGACTTGGGCCTGATATGGCCGTTAATTTTCCCTGGTGAGGAAATCTCTTAGCTAGACGAAATCGATTGACTCCGTCGCGAAAGTATGTAGGTTAACCACAGTGAGAATACACGGCTTTGGTTGGAATCCCAACATTCTCTGGAAATCTGTCTGATCCTGCCAAGTGGAGCTGTGCACCATGAGTGTGCCCTTGTGATCCCCGACAAAATGCCCATGCACGTGCCCGGTCACGAAAATATCTGGAACTACTGGAATAACCATCCTATCCTCTGGCTCAGGAGAAAGCGGCGTCTTGCCACCCCAAGAGGGAGCTAGGTGCCTCCTCTCAAGCATGGCACGCATGGCCATCTCCGGTTTGGAATAAGTGACTGACCGAAGCGTGGCTACGAAATCGTCAATGCTCTTTCCGTGGTAGGAAAGTATCCTGACGCCATGGAGGCTGAAGTCGCAGGGATTACCAACAAATGTGGTATTCGAATAGTCCTGTTGAACCTCCGGATCCAGGGCTGGTTGGGGCTCTGCTGGTCGGACGGCGTCATGATTTCCGGGTAGCATCACTACATCGACCCAATCGGGTATATCTTCTAGCATCCTTGCCAGCTCCCCGTATTGATTGAATAAGTCGGTGATGGCTAGATGCCTCTCCTGGCCGGGATAAATTCCTACCCCATCTACTCCATCACCTGTGAGAACGAAGTATTTGACGGTCTTAGCCAGAGGGTCGTTCTTGAACCATTGAACCATCTTCTCCCACTGAGGTGCGAGGAAAGTCTTGCTTCCCAGGTGTACGTCGGACAGGAATGCTGCGGAAACGGCCGACTCCTCCCCTGCTTGGGATTTGGAATGCTGTCCTAAGGGAGGTTTGTGTATGTTCTGAACCCACAATATGGGTTCTCTCTCGCCGGAAGAGAAATTGCCACTAACTCCGACTATCTCGTCATCCATCAGTCCGTCTAGAGATGGATGCAAGCTCATCCTCCAAAACGAAGCTCATCCAACCATTCTTAGTCCACCTTACATCACTTGATAGACCGATGATTGTGAATTCTGATTCCTTATTTGTTAGCCTCCGGCGATTCCTCCATGCTTCAGAGTTGCTGATTGGCCTTCTTGGGAGAACTCCGTGAGAAATCATCATGCTTCTAATCTGCGCAAGTCTACTCTTGAAGCAGGATTGCATATCTGAAATTCTCCCCTCAGTAGAAGATTGCCCGGTTATATCGAAATGAATCTCGATCTCCGAGTCGACTTCTCTTGCTTCCAGTGGGAAGTCGGAGCTGTTGAATCCTGAAGACGATCTGGGCCTGGGGATTGTTTTGTCTGAGGTGGGAAGAATGGGGGCTAGGACCCTCCCATGAGGGGCATCTTGCTCGGGCCTAGGTAAAGTCGACTGAGAGAGGGATTTTTGAGTTTCATCGGGGGACTCTGTTGGAGATGAAGAGATGGCCAGCAACTCATCTACCGTTGCTCCATTTAGTAACCTTACACCTGATGAATTAGCGGCTTCAATCAGAGGGAGGACATTCTGTAGTTTTTCCAGTTTCTCTACCGCACTAGTCTGAACGATCAACCCAGCAGAGGAAAGTTGGTTGTGCATATCTTCCCAACTCGGCGAGCGCATACGATGGACGTCATATGTGAACGCCCTTGATGGTATCTGTCGATGGGATTCTTCCAGATGAATTACTCGTCCCAATCGATTAGTGATGCAAGATCTATCTTCTTCAGAGATTGAGAGACGGTTTTCTTCTCGGAACCCCATGAAATCCCCCCTTCCCACTCGTCCGTACCCAGTAATGACTGACCTACTGGGCCTTCTTCCGTGTTGACTCCCGCGGGATCGCTACTTAGTGAGGTCTCCTCCTTTGATCCATCATCTAGCCTATCAATAGCCTCCAAGGCCAATCTTAGAGCGAACGAAGCGAATGAGCGCTTGTTATCGAGACGATCGTTATCTCCGAAATCCATTCTTCTGACCAAGAAGTAGTCCTCGGCAATTACTGCAACGTGAACCCTTCCGACTTCCTTATCTTCGGAAGACCCGCTAGGACCAGCGATTCCTGTCACTGCAATAGAGATGTTTGACCCAGACTTGTAACGTGCCCCACGGGCCATTTGAACTGCAACCTTGTGAGAGACTGCCCCATGACCGCCCTCATCAAAGGCGGAGCTTTCCACGCCCAGTTCCCTCATTTTTGACTCGTTGGAGTACACAATCCAACCTTGCTTGAACCAGGCACTAGCTCCGGAAATGTCGGTAAGCAGTGATGATATCATTCCACCAGTGCAAGATTCTGCGGTGGAAATTGTCCAGTCCCTCTTGATTAGACGGTGCTTCAACCTAGAAGCGAGGGCAGCAGCCTCTTCGACCACGAAATTCTGTCTCTGCACACACTATTGACCTTTTTCTGTAAATTTGGAGACGAGCATGCCCCCCTATCGATGATTATTGGTGGGTCCGGCAGGAATTGAACCTGCGATCTTCGCTTTGTAAGAGCGACGTCATAACCCCTAGACCACGGACCCCGGGAGGTCCGAAGAGCAATGCATTCAAATCCTCTATGGTGGTTATCACTGAATGAGGAGGGTTCTGAATGTCAATGTCCGAGTTGGTTGAGAGACTCGAGGCTGCAGGAATACCAATAGACGATTTGACTAAATCTGCCATGATTGATATCGATCCAGGGCATTTCACAGATTATGATTTGGAGGGTTTCTGGCATGATAGGCCGATACCCTTCCTATTCACTGGTTTTGGGGCAACTAGAACGATCTCAGCACCCCATATGATAGCGACTCTTCTCCATCATCTTGAGATAAATAAGGGACAAGACATCATGCTAATTGGTTCTAAAGGGGGATACCTTGCTGCAATAATAGATAGGATGGTGGGGGAGGAAGGAACAGTTACCATCGTTGAGCCTCACGAAGAGGTCAGGTTACACACCGAAGATAGGCTAGCGAGTCACCTATGCTCTGGAATGATCAGGGTTCTGCGACCAAATGACGTCGGTGAAATAGAGCATCTTTCTGAAGGCTTCGAAAGGGTCCTGATTACTGGCTCAGTAAGAGAGATTCCGAATTCCATCGGAGAGTTAGTCATAGATGGTGGTTTCGTACTAGGTCCTTTTGGCGGACCCGTGCACCAGAGGCTATTGAAGAGGGAGAAGCAGGGTGGTGATTGGTTTGATACCGATCTAGGAGGGGTAGTTTTCGGACCGATGGATGTTGGAGAGTCTGAAACCAGTCCGCTTGATCCGATTTCCTTAGCCAATCACATCGAGGATGCATTTGATCTGGTTGGCGGGATGATCGAGATTGAAGAGAGCACTTGCGCTAGAGTTAGGAATCTCATTCTGGCATTACGAGAGATGCCACCGGATGTCCCATATATCGACGAGGAGTCTTCTGAAGAAGAGGTAATGGAACACCCAGTAGTAGACCTCCTGATGTCGGAAATTGAGTGGTTGGGACCATTGTGGCCAATATTCAGTGAGTTTCTTTCGATAGATCTTGCCAGCCCCGGTTCTCCCGAAGAGACCCCCGATTTCGCTGGCGGTCATGAGGATCTGATACCCTAATGTGGAATTCTACTCTTCTACTGCTGGTAGAAGAAGCCTATCCAGAGAAACTGAGATTGGCGGGAGGTGGTCAGATAGTCTATGTCGGCTAGTCTTTGGATGAAAGAGTTCTGCACTAAGTCCTGCTTGAACCTCCTGCTTGAACCACCTCTTCCTTAGTTACTGAATCCCTGCCACAATTTGGCCACACGTCTAACTCGATTGAGTCATCTCCCTGATAGTCGACCAAAACGCATGGAAGGCATTTCAGGCCTATTCGCAATGCCACCTGGTGACGATGGTGGCCATCTAGGATTACACCCGTATTCCTGTCTACAACTAATGGCAGGACGTAGGCCTTCCAGCGATGTGTCATTTTTTCTAATTCATCGACCTTCTTGGGTATTGTCAGTTCATGAGGGAGAAGTATTTCCATGGGGACCAAATCGACCTGCATGACTTCGCCACGAGCCGTGATTCAATATATCTGCTCCTGCTGGGAGATTCGGGGTGTAGAACTTGGATGTTGACCTAGGTGACCTTTGCGAGGGGGCAAGAATAGTCCTCGATAGACTCGGAGAGGAGGGGGACGTATGGATAGTTGGCGGTTGGGTCAGAGATATGATAGCTGGGAAAGATAGTGAAGACTTGGATTTGGCTACCAATTTAATCCCTTCAGAGGTTAAGAGTGCGTTTCCAAAGTCGATCATGGTGGGAGAGGAGTTTGGCACTGTCTTAGTGCGCGTGGAGGACTCAAAGGGGAGAGATTTCCAGTGCGAGGTGACCACCCTCAGGAAGGATGGAGGTTACACTGACGGGAGGAGGCCGGATAACGTAACCTTCGGGAACGACATAGCGGAAGACCTTGCAAGGAGGGATTTCACCATCAATGCGATGGCGATTGAGCCGATGAAGGGACTATTGGGTGAAGAATGCCCATCTGGAAAACTGATTGACCTGGATGGCAGGGGAGTAAAAGATCTTGAATCCGGGCTCCTCAGGACTGTAGGCCAAGCAGAAGAGAGAATCGGAGAAGATGGTTTGAGGATGGTAAGGGCTTTCAGGTTCTTGGACCTAGGAGAAGGAGGTCTTAGAGAGTTTGATCCGGAACTGAGTGCCGCAATATCTTCCAATCTTCCGATGCTGAGCAAGGTATCTAAAGAAAGGATTTGGAATGAGTTTCGAAGAGTCCTTTCCTGTTCGAATTCGATGCGAATAGTCGAGTCCATGGTAGAACACGGAATATTCGAGGAGATTCTACCGGGAATCTCGATTAACACGAATTCCAATCCGTCGGACGATCATATCGTAAATCTAGCACTAATCTGCAGGGATGAAGTGTCCGATGGGCCCGAGATGTCAGATAGAATTGCGTCTCTTTTGAGGCTGTCAAGGAAAGAGAGTTCTGAGTTGTCGAGCCTACATGAATGCAGAAAGATAGACCTGGACCCCTCGGTAGAGAGTGTGAGAAGATTCTCAGCGACCATGTCCGATACACAGAAATCTCAGATTCTTGACTACATGCGGGGATTGGGCACTGATACGGAGGATTTCGAGTCTGAATTAGAACAAAATTCCGATCTAAAGGCCGGTTCTAGTCCTCTTGTTGATGGGTCTCGAATTTCAGAGATAACCGGACTAGAGGGCGGAAAAAGGCTCGGCAGACTAAAGGATTGGTTGCATAGAATTCAAGTTGAAAGGGATTTGTCTAGCGAAGAGGAAGTAGTCGAACTTTTGGCGGAGTTTGATTGGAGAAATTCTGACTTTGAAGAGTGGCAAGGACTTTCCTGGCCTTAGTCAAATCTCGTTCAGGTACTCTATGTACTCTGATTCGTCAAGGTACATATCTTCGTCCCAGTCGTGAGGTCGAACTATCATGCACCATCCGTCTTGGTAAGCATCCTCGTTGACAAGATCTGGATTATCCTCAACATCTCCGTTAAGTTCCACTATCTTGCACGGAAATGGAGCATTGATCAGGACCCTGTCCTCTATGGTCCTGATTGTGATCATCAGATCGTCTGTATCTAGCTCGTCCCCCCTGGAAATAGGTGCAGCAGGGGCGTCATCATCATTTTCCGATTCTCCTTCGTCAGTATCAACTTGGAATTCACTATCGTCCTCTGGTTTTGAGAGAACAACACGCAGAATATCCCCGTATTCGGCCCTAATGAACTCGCTAATACCCAGCTTGACCGTCATATCGTCCTCATCGTCATCGAGAACCTGGACCCATAAATGGTCCAGAGTATATTTCCTGTCATGGGCAATGCTGAATTCGAAGTAATCGCTGCTACTCATCTATATCGTCCGCGGGCGCGGCAGTCCCCAATTTGAACTATTCGATTGACAGAGAATTCCTCTTCTCAGAGAGATTAACAATATCCTCTTACTCCGAGACACTGAGAGCATGGACTTCATAGAGACAGAAGAGCAAAGCATGATTCGAGAGATGGTGAGGGGGTTTGCCGAGGAAACATTGGCACCCACGTGCCTGGAACGTGACCGAGAGCAGCGAGCACCTCTGGAGGAGTGGTTGGAATTCTGCAACGCTACCGGACTCCAGGGAGTAACGATTCCAGACGAATACGGTGGAAACCAAGTGGACTCAGTATCTGAGTCAATAATCGTAGAAGAGTTGGCCAGAGTTGATCCCTCGTTCTCAGTAATGTACTGCGTCCACGTGGGACTTTGTTCGATGACGATCGCTCTGCATGGTAATGAGGAGCAGAAAAAACAGTACCTTCCAAGACTTGCAGGAAATGAGATTGGTGCTTATTCCCTTTCAGAGGCAGGTGCTGGGACGGACGCGGCGGCCCTAGGGTGTAAGGCAAAGATCAGTGAAGACGGTAGCCACTACATCCTCAACGGGGAGAAGATGTGGGTGACGAACGGTGCCAGCGCTGACATTTACGTCCTTTTCGCCAAGGACGTAGATCACCCAGAGTTTGGAGACAAGAAGCATGGTGGAACTACGGCATTCATTGTCGAGAAGACGTTCCATGGATTCACAGTAGGGAAGAAGGAGGATAAGTTGGGAATACGCTCCAGTGACACATGTTCGTTGATTCTGAAGGACTGCAGAGTGCCTATTGAGAATGTGCTAAAGGGAGTAGGGGAGGGCTTTCCCATAGCAATGAATGCATTGGATAATTCAAGAATCGGGATAGCCGCACAGGCACTCGGAATAGCTCAAGGATCATTTGAGGCTGCTCTAAATTATGCTCATGAGCGAGTCGCATTCGGGAAGCCTATAGCTCACCATCAAAGTGTAGGAAATTACCTAGCGGATATGGCAACTAGAACCGAGGCAGCCAGATTGATGGTTTACAAGGCATCCCTCTCGAAGCAGCTCCACTATGAGGAAGGTGCGCCGAGGCACACAATGGATGCCAGTATGGCAAAACTCTTCGCGGGCGACACTGCAATGTGGGTTTCGGAAAGAGCAGTGCAAGTACTGGGGGGGTATGGGTATACTACGGACTTCCCAGTTGAGAGATTCTTCAGGGATGCTAAGATTACTCAAATCTACGAGGGTACCCAAGAAGTACAGAGAATCGTGATAAATAGGTCAATTTCTCCTTAATGAGTCGATCAGGATGTACCCACTAGAGAAGATCAGAGGCTCTTTCCCGTCCCTCAGTAGAAAAATCGATGGAAGGGAAGCAGTGTACTTCGATGGTCCTGGCGGTAGTCAGGTACCACAATCCGTAGCAGATACGGTCAGTAATTACTTGTTGAATCACAATGCAAATACTGGAATGAGTTTTGCTACTTCAATAGAAACAGACGAAATAATTAGTGAAACTCTGAGTGCTTGCGCCGAATTCCTAGGGTGCTCCGACCCTAATGAGATTGTATTTGGCCAGAATATGACCAGTCTGAATATCCAACTAGCCAGCGCCCTTAGCAAGACATGGGGGCCGGGCGACGAGGTAGTAGTAACCAGACTAGATCACGACGGTAACGTCAGGCCATGGTCACTAGCAGCAGAGTGGTCCGGGGCTTCCTTGAAGAAAATTGAAGTAAATCCAGATGACTGCACTTTGGACATGGAATCGGTGGCTGAATCGATTTCCGAAAGTACCGTGCTCGTAGCAATTGGGGCTGCTTCGAATCTTTCTGGGACGATTAACAACGTCAGAGAACTGATAGGAATTGCACATGGTTTCGGTGCAGAGGTTGTTGTTGATGCGGTTCATTTTGCACCTCACTCCCTGATAGATGTGGAAGACATAGGGTGTGATTTCCTGCTATGCTCCCCGTACAAGTTCTTCGGCCCCCACCAGGGGATTCTTTGGGGGAAGAGGAGTAGAATGGAAGAGCTTCCTGTTGCAAAGCTTCGAGTGTCGACAGAGGAAGTCCCATTCAGATGGATGACGGGGACTCAGAGCCATGAAGGAATGGCGGGAACCAAGGCTGCGATTGACCATATCGCATGGATTGGTAGAGAAGTCTCAGGAAACGAAGGACTAGCGAGAAGAGAGGCCTTGAAAGTAGCATACACTGCTATAGAAGAGCATGAGCGAGAATTGTGTCTAAGAATGATCCATGGGCTGACAGATATTGAGGGTTTGAAAATCTGGGGAATAACCAATCCAGAGAGAATAACGGAAAGATCCCCCACTGTATCTTTCACTCATCCTAAGATGACAGCTAGCGAGATTGGTTCCTTGCTGGCCGAGAGGGGGATATTTGTCTGGGCAGGCAATTTCTACGCACTGGAGTTAACCGAGGCACTAGGACTTGAGCCGGAAGGGGTTCTGAGAGTGGGATTGCTACACTACAACTCGATGGAGGAAGTAGACTTCTTCTTGGAATCTGTAAGAGAAATCTTGGAGTAGCCTCACTCCACCCACTGGTATCTCCTCTGCCCTTCCAGATCTCCTTCTAAACCGACGCTTACCAAGGCGAACTCGGTACTGGGCTTTACCACCGAACGCTTTCTCTTGCCCATATGCAAAGCCTCGTAAACCGTCTTGTTGATGGCATGACGAGTGGATAGTCTCTCAAATAGGTGGAATCTAGAGGCTATCTCCCTCCAACCTGGTTGGACGACTCCCTCGAAAACCTTAGCCTTGGCCGAAAATTGACCCAGTATATTGGTTTCCAATCAGGCTAGAAGCTCTTTGTGTCTTCTCGATCCTCTGTTCCACGAAGGTCTTGAACTCCGGAGTCTTGGAAATGAGCCTCCTGTAGGAGTCATTCGCGGTTTCGAATTCTTCTATCCCGTCCGGAGTATCCGGGAATTCTGAAGGTAAAGGCTCAGGACCAATCTCCTCAACAATGCCCTCCCACATAGGGAGGTTCCTACGATCATGGCGGAAGACGTCGGGGAACATCCTCTTCCCCTGAAATGCATATGGAAGATGGACAATAATCCTGCTCCATTGGTTGGTTAGAATTTCATCATCCTCTGGATTATACCTGCCCTCCTCAATAGCCTTGCGACGGAAGTCGATGAAGGCCTGTTTGACAGATTCGGAATAACATCGATTGGAGAACTGTCCATCGAAAACAGGAGTATCCTTGTGAATCATTATTTTCTCATTCTCGAAGATGGTCTGGTTCTTTTTCTTGGATCTGGGGAGTAATTTGAGTATCTTCTCTGCTAGATTGGATGTGAACCTGGCACCGGATTCCTCTGCCAATTCCAGAACATTCTCGACTACGGTTCGCGTCTCGACCTCTCTCCGCGGCTTGAAGAAGTCATGAACTGGCATTGTGGAAACGCCCCAGATATCGGGAATTGCAAGTAATCTTGGATTATGGCGAATTAGTATCGCTCCCCCGCCTGCTCCCTGTGTGTACTCTCCAGAAGATCCGAGGTCATATTTCGCGTTGTCAGCGAAAACCACTATCCCTATCCTGTTTCTTTCCTGACCCCCCCTAGCCACCCAATCAAGGGTATTGTGCATCGCATCTACTGCACCAATGCAGGCGAATGTCATATCGACTACATCGCAATTCCTGAAGGAGTTAACCCCGAATTTCTCTGAATAGCGCTGCTCGAGCATGTCCATAATGTAAGTAGCGGTTGGCTTAGCGCCGTCCAAGGCCGATTCTGTACCAAGGTAAATCCTACCTATCGAAGAAGGGTCCAGTGAATTTCTGTCAATAAGTCTGGAAACAGCATTTGCACCCATTGTTGCAGTGTCTTCGTGCACATCTGGTATCGCCATTGCCTCTAGTCCGAGGCCTTTGCTTAGTTTGCCATAGTCGGCACCTCTGAACTCCGCAAAATCTTGCATTGCGAAATATAGTCTTGGGAAATGGAGCGCGATGTCATCAATGCCAACGACTGACATACTACCAAGGTGACGCGGAATACGCCTACATTATGATTACTATGGGGGCAATCCCTCGGGCATCAATTAGAACGATTCTACGATTCGCCGGAAATACTGTTTATTGACTCGATTAGCTCTTGCTTGTCTGAGAAATGCTGAGAGATGGGCTCTAGGACCTCAAATAGAGCATCGGCTACTGCCATTTTTGCATCCAGCGGGTGTATTTCTCCATTCGATACTGCATCTACAAATTGCTTTTGATCGGTCCATTCCGATGGTTTGCCGTACTTAGGGTCTGGAGATACTACTATCCTTCCAAGTTTAGGCATTATTACATTTTGAGAAATTTCGAATATTGGGGATTTATCGTTTCCCACCTCTAGGAAAGATTTCCTAATCTTAGATCTGATTGATTCTGAATCGTCATCCAAGAGGATCGCATTACCCGGATCTGACTTGGACATTTTATGATCGAAGGAGTCCATCCTCCCTCCTGGTCCCTTTAGGCCGGAGAGCATGGGAGTGTGGATGCATGTCGGCTTTATCCATTGATTCTTCTCCGCAACCTCGCGCATGTACATGTGCGCCTTTCTCTGGTCCATGCCCCCGAAAGCTATGTCCACCTCAAGTTCGAAAATATCCGCAGCCTGCAGAGCGGGATAGTAGAATGCAGCCAAGTCGTGATCGGAAGAGTCCTCGTCCCTACCCATTATGCTGAAGGTTCTCCTCACTCTTGAGAGGCTCATGTTCTTCGAGCATCTCAGGACCCGCTCCCAGTACTTACCGGAGTCCATAATATCAGATGCGCGAATAAATTGGATTTCACCAGGTCCGGTCCCCTCTCCAGGATTCTCCAAAATTGCCCTAAACATCTCGGACATGTATTCTGCGGCTATGGAAATCTTCCCCATGTCTCTTCCGAACTTGTCGTTCACCCAAGCGTGCCAATCTGCCAAAAGTATGATGACATTGACTCCCTCATCCAACAAATTCCTGATTGTATCTCCCAGAATAATCCAGCCAAGATGGGCTTTCCCACTAGGTTCCAAGCCAATGTAAGCAGAAAGTTGATCATCTCCGGAATGGCTAGCAGCGCCTCGAAATACAGACTCGAGATGTTCCACGCCAATTACTTCCTGGCATCCGAAGAACATCCTATCAATACGAGCCTTGGATTCGGAGGATAACTCTGGAAGAGTCACTTCTTCTACCATTGCCTCACCTAATTGAACAGTTTATTGAGCTTCTCCGCTCTCCCTTTGGCCTTGGTATTCTCATTTTCTTTCAGTAGGGACTCAATCTCCTCAATCAACGATTCCGCTTTCTCTATCTTGTCTGCAGGAACGCTATCAGACATCTCCATGAAATGTCGTGCTGACGAAACGGCCGATTTGGCCTTTGCAGCCTTCTTGGCCCATTCCTTCGCCTTGTCTCCCCTCTGTTTGGAATTGTACCCTGTAGCCTCATAACCCCGTGAGATCCCTCAAAGGATTCTGCAGAAGTCCTTTCCACCTTTTCGAAGAGCTCTTTCGCGAGTTCTGAAAGCCCTCCATTTTCTCCCACTTCTTTGATAATTCCTCTTCGAACGTCGAATCGCTCCATATGCCCTCGAAAAGACATTGTCACTTCAATACTGCCGAACACAGATGTTGGGAAGTCAGTAGAATACCTAAACGGTCGCCACCTCTCGGAGTCGTATGCACAGAGATATTGCGGCGGCTTTAGTCGGATTATCGATCATCCTTCTTGCACCATCATCACTGGCACAATCAACAGTGGAGCTAGGGGGTTCAATCAGTGTGGCAGAAGGCGATATGGGCATTGAAGGGATTTCTGTTTCTGAAAATCAAGATTTAGTCCTGGCTCATGGTGCAAACTCGGGCATTTTCCTTATCGATTCCAATTCTCCCGAAAACAATTCACATATCGAATGGAGTGGCGACTATTCGCTTCTAGACTCTTCATTCCACCCCGGGGGGAAAACGGCCATCATGGTCGGGGAAGGCGGGAATGTCTTGAGAATGACCTTGGCGAACTCAAGTATCGAGCAGGCCGGTGGCCCTTCCACATTCGGCGATACCCTGCTAACTTCCGTGTCTTGGAATGGGGATGGAAGTTGGGCCTATATCGGAGGGGAGGATGGATGGATTTGGAGGTTCAGAGGCACCTCTGACGGAGGAATTGAGGCGAAAGTTCTGGAAAATCGAGGAGATAGGGTCATCTCGGGCATCTCTTGTCTTAGAGGACACAATATCTGTGCGATAACCTCGACTTTAGGAGGCATAGGGATTATCGATCAGGAACATGGTTTGCACTGGATAGGCGGTTTCGGGACTCCATGGGTGGATATTGTCTGTCACTCTTCAGAAGTACCAGAATGCATCGCAATATCCAGCGACTTAACCATCGCAAGTATTGTTGTAGCCGTTTCAGAACCCTCGGAAACCAGAGTCTTTGACAACGACATAGTTCAACTCCAAGGTTTCGTAGGGGCAATGACAGGGATAGAAGCACAATCAGACGGAATTTCCCTAATCTCACTAGCTCCATTCGGATTAATTGAGCACGACAAAGAAGCCGGGAAGTCATTCCACTGGCTCGATAATATCGACGCTGTAGAATTTGACGTAGAAATCTCAGATCAGAGAATCGTTGGCACATGGGGGTCTGGATTCTTCGAGGGGTGGCTAATTACCGATAGGGGCACCTTAGTCTCTTTCGGACCCGTTGATCAGAACGAGGACAATTCAATGCTAGAAATTTGGATAGGGATAATTATCCTTGGCGGGGCCACATTGCTGGTGGCATCTCTGATGGTGAGTTCTTCGCCGAAACTAAGCAATTGGTTGACGAAAAGGATTGGTAGCGAGGAAGAGCGCAAAGATGTCCTTAGAAAGGAAAGGCGCCAGTCAAGGAAAAAAGGACGAGCATAGATTCATTTGCAAACTTGTTCGCGGCGGTTCAATAACATGGCATACGAGGCGTTGGACTTCTACGATATCGATTCACTACTGACCGATGAAGAGAGAATGATTAGGGATGTTGTACGGGACTGGGTGGAGGAAAGAATACTACCAGACATCGAGGATGCATGCAGAGAAGGTGTTTTTCCTGACGAATGGAGGGCTGAGATCGGAGAAATGGGGATTCTCGGGGCTCCATTGAAGGGGTATGGGTGCCCGGGACTCTCATACACCGCTTATGGCCTGATATGCCAGGAGTTGGAAAGGGGAGATAGCGGCGTACGCTCTTTCGCTAGCGTTCAAGGATCTCTTGCGATGTACCCAATATGGGACTTTGGTAGCGAAGAGCAGAAGGAGAAATACTTGCCAGGAATGGCCAGTGGAGAGTTGGTTGGGTGCTTCGGTCTTACTGAGCCAGACTACGGTTCAAATCCGGGTGATATGCTAACTAAGGCAGAGGATAAGGGCGACTACTTCCTACTCAACGGCGCCAAGATGTGGATTACAAACGGAACTATTGCGGACTTGGCGGTCGTCTGGGCCAAGCTTGACGGCGTAATCAGGGGATTCATTGTAGAAAAAGAGGATGAGGGCTTCACCGCTCCGGAGATGAAGGGCAAGCACTCGCTAAAGGCCAGCATTACCAGTGAGCTGGTATTCCAAGATTGCAAAATACCCAAGGACAGAATCCTACCCGATGTAAGAGGTCTTAGAGGACCATTTAGCTGCCTCAATAATGCTAGGTTCGGAATCTCTTGGGGTGCAGTAGGGGCTGCTCAGTCGTGTTTCAACTCGGCTAAGGAGTATGCATTGAGTAGGATTCAATTCGGACATCCAATTGCGTCATTCCAACTTGTACAGAACAAGTTATCTTGGATGCTAAGGGAAATAACGAAGGGGCAATTGCTTGCATATCACCTCGGTAAGAAAAAGGACGATGGGACTTGGATTCCAGAACAGATTTCTCTTGCAAAGATGAACAATGTGGATATGGCGCTTGAGATAGCCAGAATGTCGAGAGACATTCACGGAGCGAATGGAATTCTCGATGAATACCCTGTCATGAGGCACATGGCAAATCTAGAATCTGTAAAGACATACGAGGGGACTCACGACATCCACAACCTAATTCTGGGAAGGCACATCACTGGAATTCAGTCATTCACCAGAGAGCCGTGAATTGTCTAGAGAATACGTACCAATATTGAAAGGTCCAGAACCTGCCCAGAGGTCAGGGATTCTGATGGGAGTTGCTGTTCTTCTCAAGCAAGTCCCAGACACCACCGCGAAGATCAGCGTCTCGGGCTCGAGGGTGGATGAGTCCGCCATTACCAAGTGGTCGATTAGTCCCTATGACGAGTATGCTCTGGAAAGCGCGATAGCGCTGAAAGAATCAGGTGCTGATGAGTTGGTCGCGATAACTTGTGGGCCCCAGAGGGCCTCGAAATGTCTTACTGAAGCGGCAGCTGTTGGTGCGGATAGGCTGATTCACATTGTGACCGATGCGGATTTCATGGACAGTTGCACTGTTCAGTCTATTCTGTCCTCTGCAATCGAAAGGTCAGAGTGCGATATCGTCCTTTGTGGAAAACAGGCTGCTGATACGAACAGCGGTTCTACCGGCCCAGGAGTAGCTAGCCTGCTTGGGTACTCGTGCGTAGGCTCTGTTACAGAGGTCTCCATGGATGAGGGCAAACTCTCTGCAACTAGGCTTGGGGCTACGGGATTGGAAAGGATCGAGGTCAGCGGCCCCTGCCTGTTCACATTCGATAAAGGCGAAGTTGAGTTGAGGAGGCCTAACGTCAGAGGCATAATGATGGCGAAGAAGAAGCCGATAGAAAGCATCGGGATAGAAGAGCTGGGGATAGAAATTGGTAGCCCGAGAGCATCCCTACAATCCCACTCATCTCCTCCGGAGAAGCCCCCTGGCCAGAAGTTCGAGGGAGCCGGTTCAATCGAGATAGTCGTTGGCAAGTTGAGAGATGAGGCCAACGTAATTTAGAGGTGTGAAAATGGATATCGCGATAATTTCTGAAGCTAGCAACGAGTCTTTGCACCCCGTCACTGCGCAGTTGGTCGGGGCGGCGTCTTCTATCGGAGGGCAAATTAGCGTGATTTGCCCGGGAGGGGTTGGTTCACCAGAAGCCGCTAAGATTGCCGGGGTCAGCAAAGTCATCTCCGTTGAAGGGGATTGCTTCGACAGCTACGACTGTATGGCATGGTCTAATGCGATTGTACCCTTCATAGACGGGGATCTTGTGCTGACATCTTCCTCGGCAATTGGAAGGGAGGTGTCATCGGCCATTGCAGCGAAGAAGGGTTTTCCTGTGGTTCAAGACATCACAAGCCTGAATGATGGAATCTCAGTGTCAAGGTCAATCTTCTCAGGGAAGGCAATCGAGGAAGTGGAAGTGTCATTGCTCTCTGGTGGAAGGGGGATGGGCGATCCGTCAAACTTCTCACATCTCTATGAGGTAGCAGAAGAGATAGGAGCCGCAGTTGGAGCTAGCAGGGCCGCAGTTGACACATGGGAGGAAATACCCCATAGCATGCAGGTAGGCCAGACAGGGAAGACCGTGACTCCCAGCCTGTACATTGCAGTAGGAATCAGCGGCGCCATACAGCATCTAGCTGGGATGAGGTCCAGCAAATACATCCTAGCGATAAACAAGGACCCGGAGGCCCCTATCTTCGGAGTGGCCGACTACGGCATTGTTGCCACTTGGGAAGAGTCTATTCCCGCTCTGAAAGAGCACTTGTCCGCGATAATGTCAGACTGATGCCTGCTCTTTTCCTGAGTCGGAGCGAGTTCTACTTATCCTACTCAGGTACTCCTCAGTAATTCCGCCTGTGACGTAAATTCCATTGAAGCATGAGCAATCGAATTCTTCGATTTGGCTACCGCTCGTTCCTGTGCAGGCATCGACCAAGTCGCCCAGATCTTGGTATATCAGCCAATCAGCTCCGATTGCCTGGCAGATTTCGTCGTTGGTCTTGCCATAAGCCACATACTCCTCCCTAGCGGGCATGTCTATCCCATACACATTAGGATGTACAATAGGGGGAGAAGAGGAAGCAAACAAAAGATTTAATGAGATTTTATCTGTAATGGAATTAGAAGAAGTTACGTATATATCTGTAAAGATTTCAGCAATAGTTAGTCAGCTTCAGGAGGCAGACCATGATGGTTCTGTGAGTAGAGTTGCAGAAAAATTAAGAAAGATTTATTCCAAAGCACAAGAAGAGAATGTTTTTGTGAATCTTGATATGGAGGAATACAGAGATTTACAAGTAACGATTGATGTATTTAAAAAACTTCTTGATGAGGAAAGTTTTGAAAAACTTTATGCAGGGATTGTTTTACAAGCATATTTACCAGATTCTCATGCAGCGTTTGAAGATTTAATTGCTTGGGCTAAAAGAAGGCATGAAAAAACAGGAGCAAAAATAAAGATAAGGATTGTTAAAGGTGCCAATCTGGCAATGGAAAAAACAGAAGGGGAATTAAACGGATGGAAGGCAGCACCTTATGAAAGCAAAGAAGAAGTAGATGCTAGCTATGCAAGGTTAATCAATACTGCTATTGATTCAAAAATTAAAGATTTTTTAACTATTGGAGTAGCTAGCCATAACTTATTTCACATTGCTTTTGCACAAACACTTGCACAAATGAGAGGGTGTAAAGAACAAGTAGAAATTGAAATGTTAGAAGGCATGGCCAACCCAGAGGCTCTTGCAGTAAAGGAAAGATTTGGATCGGTGTTGCTTTATTCTCCAGTTACTTCAGATGAGGAGTTCCCAGCTGCTGTTGCCTATCTTGTTCGGAGATTAGATGAAAACACTTCTGAAGAAAACTATCTTAGAGCATCATTTGATATTGCTCCGGGAAATAAACAATTTAACCAACAAGCAAAAAGATTTATTGATTCAATACATATGTCCCATGTTGTTAATACCGACAGTAGAAGAAGAGCCGTACAAAATGATACAAGAGAGAATGCATTTAAAGAAAATATTTTTAACAATCAAGCAAATAAAGACTTAACCGATCCAAAATTTATTGAGTTAATAAAAAATAAAGAGTATGTTTTTGGAAAGACTCTTATTCCAGTTGTTGTTAGTGGCAGAGAGTATTTAAATTTGGAACACAAAAATGGTCTTGAACCAGGCAAAAATGGACAAACTCTTTATTCATATAATTAATCAACTATAGATCTTGTCGATGATGCAGTAAGAATTGCAAAATTTGAACAAAATAATTGGGAGAAAACAAATATAGAAAATATAAAGGAAATAATGGGTAAATGCGCAACAATAATGGAAGAAAACAGACCTCGATTGATTGCTGCGATGATAAGAGATGGTGGAAAAACTATTTCAGAGGCAGATCCAGAAATTTCAGAGGCTATTGATTTTGTTAGATTTTATTCTTTAGCAGCGGAAAAGCTTGATAAAGAATCTTCACCTTTAGGTGTTGTAGTCGTTGCACCACCTTGGAACTTCCCCTATGCAATACCAATGGGAGGAATTGTAGCTGCTTTAGTTTCAGGTAACACTGTTATTTTTAAACCAGCCCCAGAGACAGTATTGGTAGCCTGGGAACTAGTAAACCAACTATGGGAAGCTGGAGTACCAAAATCAGTTTTACATTTTCTACCTACAGACGAAAATGAAATTGGCAAACATCTTATTACTCATAATGATGTTGACTCCATTGTTCTGACAGGGTCTTATGAAACGGCACTCTTATTTAAAAAATGGAATCCATCCTTAAGATTGCTTGCAGAAACAAGTGGTAAAAATTCAATCGTTGTTACCGCAAGCGCTGACATCGATGCTGCAGTTAAGGACATTATTGATTCTGCCTTTGGGCATGCTGGACAAAAATGCTCAGCTTCAAGCCTTGCAATTGTTGAGCAGTCTATTTACAACAATCCAACTTTTTTTAAACAGTTAAAAGACGCTGTCACATCACTTAAAGTAGGAGACCCAGCAGATTTCTCTACGTCAGTTGGTCCTTTGATAAGTCCAGTGAATAAAAATTTATCAAAAGTTATAGAAGAGCTTGAAGATGGTGAGGAGTGGCTTGTTGAGCCAAAGCAACTCGAAAGTGTATATTTATGGTCTCCTGGTGTAAAAATTAATGTTCAGCCAGGATCTTGGGCTCATCAAAATGAATGGTTTGGGCCGGTACTTGGGGTAATGAATGCAAAAGATTTAGAACAAGCAGTTGATTGGCAAAATTCTGTTCCATATGGACTTACAGCTGGAATACAATCTCTAAATGAAAAAGAATGTGAATACTGGATTGACAATGTAGAAGCAGGAAACTTATACGTTAACAGAACAACAACAGGGGCAGTTGTTGACAGACATCCATTTGGGGGCTGGAAGAAAAGTAGTTTTGGCCCAACTGCAAAAACAGGAGGAAGTCACTATGTTTCAATGTTTCGTGAATACCAACCGGTAGAAAATATAGAAAGTTTAAAATATGAATTTAAATTGACATGGGAAGAGATTGGTAATAAGTCAATAAAACTAGGAGACACAGAGTCTGAAAGAAATTTCAAACGTTACGTTCCATACAAGAGTATCTTGTTAGTTACTGAAGAAGACTTTTCAAAAGATTTAGAAAGCTTTATATTTTGGATATCCGATTTATTGAATATAAACATAAAGATAATATCTCAAGAGACTCTATTAGGTCCTGATTCAAATTTAGATCTTTCTCTTTTTCAAAAAATAAGATGGACAGCAACGAGTCAAGAAATACCAACTCAGATATTTAGTTCAGGAGCAACTGTTGATGAGAGAGGGTTATCTCAAAATGGTAAACAAGAGCTTCTTTGTTGGGTGAAAGAACTTTAGTTGTTAACTAGTATTAACAAACAAAATAATAGAAGGAGATATAATTATGAAAAAATTCTTTACACAGCCAATTGGTGAATTTTCAAGGCAAAATTCTATGGTGTTTCTTATTTGCAACATTGTTCTAATAGCTATTAACTTTGGATCATTTGAGGTAGATGCATTAGGAAGGCTTCTAAACTTTGTTTGGGGATTTTCTCTTTTTGGAATAGTCATTTCTGGTTATTACTTAGCAGAAGACCATGTTCCTGATTTTTGGAAAGCTGGGTCTACAGTCTTAGCTTCTGTCATAGTAGTCGGAACATTTATTGAAATCGCAATGCCTGAGTACCAAGAAAATGGCTTTGGGCCAATGTACTTCTTCTGGGCTTTTAATCAATTAATATACGGAATAACCTTAAGGGGTACGGGAATATTTCGTCCAGTTTACGAAAATCTAGCTATTTTAGGTTCACTCATTATATTCTCAGGAACTACAGCTGGCGTATTTTTTGACTACACAATACCAGAGACATATCAACCAGTAGGCTTAGTTGGTTGGCTGGCCTTAGTAGTAGGAGTAAGTCTAGGAACTTATTTTGCTTGGGGTGACAAACTGTCATCAAGCACAGAATAAAAGAAAGGAAATAATATGACGCAACAAGAAAAGACTTTTGCAGTTCAGGTACCAAGAATTGCAGTGGCAGTATTTTTAGTAGGTTTTCTTAGTTTTTCTGGAGTAATCCCAGAAAGCGAGTTACTTAACACTATTGTTTGGAGATTTATTTCAATTGGTATTTTGACGGGCATATATTTTTCAAAAAGATTATATGACAGATCAGGTGGATCTAAAGTATTCAATCTTATTTACTTGATTTGCATGTTTGATATCTTATTCCAAGTTGTAGTTGGTTCAACAATGGATTTAGAGCTTAACTACACTTCAGGTATTTGGCAAGCAATACTTGTTTATATGCTTTTGACTAATGTTGGAGATCTTTTTCCAATATGGGGTAAGGCTGCATTTATTATCATGGTAGTTAACTTCTTACTTGAAGAAGCATCTGTAACATTTGGCGTGACCCTTCCTGAAGCTGCACAGTTTGGTTGGATCATTGGTTTACCTTTAACACTTTTAGCGTTTTCATATGTGTACAGCAAAGAGGAAGTTTTGAGTTAAAAAAATGAAAGATAGGAGATAAAATGAAACAATTCTTTTTACAAGATGTAAAAGAGCAATCACAACAATCAGCATATTTATTTATAGTTATAAATGTTGTTTGGTTTGTTGGAGGGATCGCTGAACTAGATTACGGCAATTTTGACAACGTACTACAGTTATTTTGGTCTTTCTCAATTGTTGGAATACTTTTAGGTTTAAAAGATTTGCACGGAGATTCACTTCCTGAAGACTGGAGACAGGGATATACAATGATGGCTGCGGCGGTACTTGTAGCATCTCTCTTAGGAA
>LUSA01000095.1 GCA_001629235.1 Marine group II euryarchaeote REDSEA-S43_B8
GAACTAACCGCAAGCGATGCAGATAACCCAGAAAACTGGCGAGGACTCGCCTCTGTTCTAGATTCCAGGGATCAGCCAGGAGACGCTACCAAGGCACAAACAGCCCGGGACCATGCAGATAGGATAGAGACCCAGGCAATCGCAGAAAAGACCGGAAGAAAGATGGAAGACATCATTGCAGACCTTATGGACGACGGAATTCTGAATTTCAGTGCCGGATCCGATGCAAAGGACTCCGAATAAATCAAGCATCTCTACACGTGGAAAACAATCATGGTCACCATTCACATTAAGAACTCGATACCCTTGGGACTGTCTAGGTAATACTATGGTAGAGTTAGGCGACACACAGAGAATGGGACTTCTTATTGGTGCAGCGGCGATTTTAATCTTCGTTGTTGTAAACATGGCAGGCTTGCTTGGTGGCGGGGACGAAAAGCTGTTCATAATCGATCTGATTGGAATCGGTAGCATGGATGCAATGAGGCCGGATACCGGCTTCAGCACTCAGGATATCGTTGGTCTGCTGGTTGCAGCAGCCATGGGTGCACTGTACTTCGTGTCTGCGGAGGATGACCTCGACTGGGAGGCACTCCTAGGCGACGATGACGATGACGACGAAGAAGAGTGAAAAATTTCATCTCCGTCCGTGCAAGAACAACCTTTTCGCTTAATCAGTAAGGGGATTTCTTGTTCAGGGAGAATTTGTACCCTAATTCCCATTTCTTCTCTCCAAGTGCTACTTCTAGCTCGAATGGCGTGATTAGCGGCTTTGCATATCGAACCGAGTCATCGATAGCAATCCTAGGACAAGCGGTGTTTACAAAGGCATCAACGGGGTAGAAGTCGATTAATTCAGGACCGATATGTTCCAAAGCCAGAAGATAACCCTTTTTTCCATGCTTTTCGATCTTCCTCTTCATCCTGAGTGCAAGATTTCTTCTCATCTGTCCGGGCTTCTCTCCGATTAGGATGCCGAAAGACTCTGCCTCGTCACAGGACATTATCAAACCAAATCTCTGCCTCAGTATTCTCTCAATCCTTTCGAAAGACATTTCTTCTGCTCCACCGGTGTATGGATCCAGCATCGCAAGCGGCTTTCCAGTATGCAGGACTAGTCCGATCGGATGGAAGTCGCCACTGCCCAGGAAAAGGTAGTGGCCTATTTCATCACTATCCCCAGAGTAGTTACAACCCAGGACTTGACCTGGGAAAGATAGCCTGGCCCCCCCAACAGGAATCTCTACATCGTAGCCTACTGCTTCCAGCCTTTCTTTGTATTCGAATATCAGGTGGAGATGCTGTATGCTCCCTACTAGTCCCAACTTTGTTCCCTTGAGAGGGGATACTCTACCAACAGCGTCAACGAACAACTCCTTGGCTTCTTCCTCGCTCATCTCCCTATCTTCTTCAACCCTGGATAGGCGAGACTCGGCTATCCTCCTATGCTGTTCTAGAATTGGAAGAACGGGATCAATTGCAGGATCTCCATCATAAGTCACATTGATGAACTCAGTAGGCATTCCTGAGTCTATGTTCATCTGAGAGTGGCCCATATGGGCCACTAGCTCTACACCCATCCTCTGCATCTTGTCATGTACAAGGTCACAGGCCCCGTAACACGGATCAGCTGCCAATATGATTCTCGCTGAAGTATCCTCTTCTATGGAGTCCATCATCTCCAATGCCTGCATTTTTAGCCCCTCTGGAACTTGTAGCGCTACGAGTCGATTGTCATTGGCCTTGATTCTCTCAATCAGGTCGTCCAACTGGAACTCATGTCTATTCATGTCCATTCTATTACCTACTATTCGACAATCTCCACTCTGCCTTCTACGATGTCAATCCTGGCTAGGGTCTGAATTGGCCAATTTGGACGCTCCTTAGCCAATCTCTCTCTCCCTTCTCCCTTCTCGATAGCAATAACCACTCCTTTCAGGATTGCTCCCATTTCCTCCAATGCTTCCAGAAGGGGCTCAAGAGTCCCTCCTGTTGAGATGACGTCATCTACTACCAGGACCCTCTCTCCGGGTTTGATATCGTTAATGTAAGCAGTCGAACTTGAGTATCCCGTTGAAACGTCCACTCTAACTTCTCCTTCCATCCCATATGATCTCTTTCTGATCACAACTGTTGGCTTTCCAGTTACTTCCCCTACCGCTGCAAGCAATGGGAGCCCCATTGCCTCGACACTTACTACTATGTCAATCTCCGACCAGTCGACCATATCAACAATCAGATCTCTGGTTGCTCTGAGGACTTCTGCTTCCATACGGGGTATTCCATCAGAGATTGGATGGATGAAGTAGGGGTAATCCCCCTTCCAGATAATTGGGGCTCCCCTGAGAGAGTCTTGTAGTGTTTCAAGGGGGTCTGCTCGGGACATGTCCCGTTGACCTCACGCTAGGCCCTTCAAATGCTCGGCCCCTTCTACTACATTGATGGTACAGGGTGTTGGGAATTTACATCCCGCCTTCCTCAATGCCTCCTTTGCAGCAATGTAACTCTCAGCCTCGGTTTTGATGGAGATAACTGTCTGTCCCCTTTGAACTCTCGCGGCAGTGCCGACATTCTTGCCGAAAGAGAGACGCATCCCCTGGGAGACCCTATCAGCACCTGCACCAGTGGCCTGTTTGTTTTCCCTTAGGATTTGGTGGGGGTATGTATGCATTCTGAGGGCATATCCCATTGGCCCAGCATCTTCCCTGATTGTTGAGTTCGCTACCTGTCTAGCTGATTCCAGAGCTGAATCCCTGATCTGACAAGCGTTGTCTGCCGTCAACTCAAGAGTGACCGGAAAGCCTCCAGTCTCGGCCCTCTTCCTGTTGCCCATATGGTAGCGTAGAATTCTGTTGTTGGGAACTCCACCCGTGTACTCTCTCCTAGTGAATGACTGCCCCTTAATCTGCCTGTACATCTTAGCGGGTTTGCGTGCCATTCAATCACCTCGATGGCGGGCCACCGACCCCCCGTATTTAACGGTGAGGCAGTACTCGGGTTCAGGAATCAGTCGATAGCCGTTCGTTTTCCCTTTGCACTTCTGTAACTCCGTATACAATCAGAATGAATCCGAGTATCATGGAGGCGCCGATTTCCTCGTCTAGAAGCAACCACCCCCCAATAACTCCAAACACTGGAACAAGGAAGACGTACGAAGACGTGGCAGTAGGCCCGATGACCTCGATTCCCCTAGCGAACAAAACGTATGATAAGACTGTGGAGACTATCCCCAGATAAGCGATAGTAACCCACTCTGCTTCGCTCGGATATGGAATGGGCGACCCCCAGTTCTCAACGATGACCCACGGAGATAGTAAGACCCATCCAGTTACGGAGTACCAGACTACAATCTCAAGCGATGAGTAACCCCTATCCCAGGAAAGCATGATCTTGGTCAGATTGGTGGTAGCCGCCCAGGATAGCGCGGCAAAGAGAATCATCAAATCCCCTATTGCCCTATGCTCCAACGGGATTCCTGAGTTAGGACTCCAACCAACAACAACTGCCACGCCAGAAATTCCAATCAATAGTCCAACAGACATTATTGCTGAAATTTTCTGACCTAGCATAGGCACGGCTAGAAGAATAGTAAAAACTGGATTCATTGGAATGATTAGCGATGCATCACCAGCTGCGGTCCAACTCATTCCATGCATGAAAAGAAGTTGGTAAGCCATAGTCCCCAAAAGCCCTAGCCAGATAGAGAAAACCCACGATTTTCCATCTGGTGGGAGAAATCTGAATGCCCCCTCTCCTCTGCTCGAAATCGACCACAGAAAGAATACTGAAACTGCGAAGACATATCTTAGCCAAGCAGAAGTCACTAGAAGTAAATGGGTCCAGAGATTCTTCTTCCAATAACTGCCCAACATACTTTCAGATCCTTGGATCATTGGCCATAATCATCTCAAAGAAACCAGGATGGGTGACATCGCATATTTCATATCCAGATAAGTCCGCTCCAACTTTCGTCGCTAGAACTCCTGCTGTCATGGCCAATCTGTGGTCCAACTCGCAATCGAAAACTCTCTTCGGGCTGCTTGGCAACTGTCCTCCGGGGATTTCTAGTCCAGTATCAGTTTCATTTGCTTCCATTCCGAATGAGGATAGCAATCCAGCAGTGGATAAGATCCTGTTAGACTCCTTTCCCCTGGCATGAGGCGCTCCCAAAATTTCACCTCCCGTTCCGAGTGCCATTATGGCCGCACACGGTGCGATGATGTCACTGGAATCCCTCAGGTCGACCTCATCTTTCTCTGATGATAGAGCATCACTAGTAGCTTCTAGAACAGGGCTTTGGAAGTTCGTTAGGTCCTGGTCCAAACTTCTGGTTCCCTGAAGAAGGTCGAAACGACCAGATAAGGGAAAAAGGCTAATCTCGGGAGGTATTTCCACTTTTTTGGGAGTTTTAACTTTCCAATTAGACAGAATCATCTCTTCCTCGAGCGTTCCCGACCAGCCACAATCGTTACAAATTTCTATTGTGAGATCCCTATACCACCTACTTACTGCATCTCCATACAGACTCACTTCAATCTGCGTCTGGAGTCCAGAAGAAGCAAGAATTATGCCAGTTAATGTCTGACTAGAAAGGGACTCATCAATCCTTGTCCTCCCTCCTGTTATCGGCCCTGTTATCTCTAAGGGAAGCCTATCTGAGGATACCTTGCACCCCAGATCTTCCAATGACTTCGTTAGTTGCGTGAAGTCTCTCCTCCTCAAGGAGGAATCTCCATCGATAACTACTGGAGAATCGAAGCAAGCGACAAGAAATGATAGAATTTTAGCGGCAGTAGCCGAGTTTCCACAGTCTAGATTTGCCTTTGGAGGAACCAGAACCCCCTCTCCTCCCCGAATTTTCCATTGTCCTACCTCCCTCTCTATCGAAGCTCCCATTTCCTCGACACAGTCCGCCATTGAGATGATATCTCGACCAGGAACCCCTCGAAAAATCAGTCTAGTACCGGTACTGCACTGGGATGAGAGCGCTATCCATCTGATCATGTGACTCTTTGAGGGCGGCAAGAACCACTCGACTTCACCCGGGTGGTCGATGATAGGGATGCTTAGCACACCACGGCATCGTAGTCATTCAGTTGAATGCTCGTATTGGGCATGTTCCCTAATCCAGTCTCCGAAGTCAGAATCTCCACTCCATGACTTGGCCCTCTCATCGATAATGCTCCTTTGCAGTGTCTCCTCAATGGTCCCATTCATTCTGACCAGATTATTTCTATGGAGAATCTTAGGACTTAGTCCTGGAAGGAGTATTGCCAGTGCCCTTGGAACTCTACCGGGATAGACCTCGTTTACATGCCTGACGATATTGGTGGTGCAGGTGTTTGTGATGGTATTGTACCACTCCGGGCTTTCACTCAGTTTATTTGTTCTCATTAGATATGACTCTAGCATCCTTCGCTCGTTTCCCGGGCCTAGGACTACTGCCTCGAATAGGTGCGTCACCGATCTCTTTCTGCATCTGGTCCTTACTCCGATAACGTCTCTTTCAGTGGCCCAGACGTAGATCAATTCGTATTGTCTGAATAGGCCTTTGATTGGATGATACCTCTCTCCCCTCTCCCTCCTCACCTCAATTGAACATGCTAACCTGGTCCCGTCGCTCATCTCGAAACTCATTATGGTGTGCGCCATCTGTCTTCTTTTAGGGTCAAAGTACTCGAGAACGAACCATATCTTCTCTACTTCAGTAAGATTCAGTTTCAAGTCAATCCATCTTTCATCGAAGTCCCTGCCGCTCCTCCACTCGAAGTCCCTGACATTACGAATGGTCACCTCATCCCCGTTGAACTCGGCTTCAGCCTGTCTTTCGTTATCATTTACCCACGACCTGTCATTAGATGGTCTCAGACTTAGGTGCCTCATTATTGCCCAAATTACCGACAAAAGTGCTATAGAAAAAATGGCTAGAGTTACCCAGCTCGGCATCATGGAGGGGTCAAGCACGGGTTCCTGAGGCCCTCTCATTGAATGAATCCTCCCCATTTTTGGTGGCGCGGCAGGGGAGATTCGAACTCCCGAGGTGAGACACCACTGGATTAGCAATCCAGCGCAATGGCCAGGCTATGCGACTGCCGCAGTAATTACACGACCAGAGATTCGTGCTTAAGAAGAACGGTCCGCCTACTCTTCTTCTTCGAGAGTTTCTCCTGTGCTGATTAGTTCGGAAGGGAGTCTCGCAACGAAGACTATCTCGTCTTCGTATCCAGTACGATCACGATTTCGAAGCTCCATAATCCTAGTACCCTTTGTCACCTTTCCGAGAGTTTCCTTGGTCTGTCCCGAAACCATCCTGATCATCATGCCAGAACCAGTCAGCATGAACAATTGGTCATCAAGATCCGGAATCTGCCTAACGCCGACAATCTCGTCTCCATCCCTCAAAGACATCGTCCTAACGCCCTTTGTTCCTCGATTGGTCTTCCTGTAACCATCTCTCTCGAATACCTGATCTCCCGACTCGTCAACAATGGGGGTGCCTCCTTCTGTTAGTGGCAACATCTCCCCAGAACCCAATCTACTTCGCTTGGCCATTCCATACTTGGAGATTGTAAGGACGCTAGTATCGAAGTCGTCTGTAACAATCATTCCAATGACTTTGTCATTTCCTGATAGTTTCATTCCTGATACTCCCTGACTTATCCTGCCCTGGACTCTGACAACATAGGTGGTGACGGACTCCCCTGTCTCCGGGGAAATCCTGGTTTTCTCCTCGGCCGGCATGAATCTGCATGCGTTCCCAGATGCAGAGACCAGTACGACGTGGTCTGCATCAGTCGCAGGCCTCACTGAAACCAGGTTATCACTATCTCCGTCTGCGAACTTCAGGGCGAACTTGCCGTTTCGATTGATTCTTGCATATTCGGAAAGTTTGCTCTTCTTTATCCTTCCATTTGCGGTTGCGAACATCAGGAAATGACCTTCTGGATTTTCTATCAGCGATCTTTCCATAGGGAGGATGGAGATTACTTTCTCGTCATCCCTAATACCTCCGAGGAGGTTTCTGATATGGCTACCCTTTCCGTATCTACTGGCAGAAGGAGTCTCCCATGCCCTCAATCCGTACACTCTTCCTTTGTCGGTGAAAATCAGAAGTCGATCTTTAGAGAAGCAAGTGACTATCTTGGATGGCGCGTCTTCATCCTTAGTGGCAACTCCCTTGAGGCCCTTCCCTCCTCTGTTCTGAAGTCTGAATGCCTCTACGGGAAGGTGTCTGATGTAGTTGTCAGTGGTGAGTGATATTACAATCGCCTCCTCTGCAACAAGGTCCTCCCTATCCATGGAGAGTGGCATCGGATCGATTTCCGAAAGCCTTTCGTCCCCGTGTTTTTCTACCATCTCATCGAGCTCTAGAATCAGTATTTCCAGACGCCTGGACCTTGACTTGATAATATCTTGAAGATCTGCAATCTTGATCTTCAGATCCTCAAATTCGTCCGTGACCTTGTCTACATCGAGCCGACTTAGCTGATACAAGCGCCGTTCTGCGATCGCCTTTGCCTGCGACTTTGTGAAATTGAACTTGGCAATCTTCGGAAGCTTCTCGCTTCCTTGCAGTATCGACTCAAATTGCTCTCTTCCAGAACTTTCCCTACCTGCCTTTAGTACGTCCTCAATTCGCTCTTGTGCCTTCACTAGTCCTTCGAGGATATGGGCCCTCGACTCGGCCTTTTCAAGGTCGAAAACCGCTCTCCTTTCGATTATCTCTTCTCTGTGACGGACATACGTGTGTAGCATCACCGGCAAGGATAGGAGAACCGGCTTTCCATCAAGGATACCCATCATATTGGCAGAATATGACTCTTGCAATCTGCTTGATTTGAATAGCTGGTTCAGTACTGCATGTGGATCGGAATTGCTCTTCACCTCTATCACGACTCGAATCCCTTCTTTGGAAGACTCATCACGAATGTCTCTGATTCCCGTGACTACTTCCTTCGACACTAATTCTGCAATATGGACTAGCATGTCTGATTTTTTGACTTGGTATGGTATCTCGTGAATTATGATCTTCTTACCACTAGTATCGTCTAGAACATCGCATTTCGAGCGTACGTGGAACCTTCCCTTGCCAGTAGAGTACATGTCTACGATGCCATCAATTCCATGGATGGTTGCGCCGGTGGGAAAGTCAGGCCCTTTCACGTGCTGCATGTACTCTTCAAGAGGGATGTTGGGAATTCCAGAGGAGTCTTTCGACTCCTTAAGGATAGTATTGACATGCAATCTAATCGCCCCCGCAACCTCTGTAAGGTTGTGCGGGGGTATTCTTGTCGCCATCCCGACTGCTATGCCGTCACTACCATTCAATAGCAGATTTGGCAACCTTGCGGGAAGTACTGTTGGCTCCATCTCGGAATCGTCGAAGTTGGCTTGGAAGTCGACTATTTTCTTTTCAATGTCCTCCAGCATGTGTTTCGAGATTTTATCCAGCCTACTTTCGGTATATCTCATAGCTGCTGGAGGGTCTCCATCAATCGAACCGAAGTTCCCCTGGCCATCGACGAGCGGATACCTTAGGGAGAAATCTTGGGCCATCCTGACCATTGTGTCATAGATCGACTGATCCCCGTGAGGGTGGTACTTTCCCATCACCTCTCCAACCGAGCGTGCGGACTTGCTATACTTCTTTTCAGAGGTGTGTCCGCCTTCGTGCATGCCGTATAGAACACGTCGATGGACAGGTTTCAGGCCATCCCTGGCGTCAGGAAGGGCTCTTCCGATAATTACTGACATTGCATAGTTGATGTAAGATGTCTTCATCTCCTCATTCAAGGAATGGTTTAGGATGTTCTCATTATTTTCCTGAGTTCCCGCTTCGCTCTCTTCCTCAGATGTCAAGGTTGGTCACCTCCTTGGCATGCTTTTCGATGAAGGTTCTCCGATCAGGAACATCCTCTCCCATCAGTATCTCGAACAACTCATCAGATTCCTCTGCATCACGAACAGTTACTTTCAGCATCGTTCGAGTCATTGGATTCATGGTAGTTTCCCATAATTGCTCAGGATTCATCTCCCCAAGCCCCTTGTATCTCTGTATGCCTATTTTCGCATCAGGGTTGCCGCCCTGCAATTCCAGAGTCACCGAGTCTCTTTCTTCATCGGAGAATACGTATCTGCTCACTCTTCCTTTAGTCAATTGATAGAGAGGAGGCTGGGCGATGAAAACGTGCCCTTCCTCTATTGCTGGCCTCATGAACCTCCAGAGAAAAGTCAGCATTAGAGTCCTAATATGCGCACCATCAATATCCGCGTCACACATTATTATGATCTTCGAATATCGGAGTTTTGTCGTATCGAATGCGCCCTCCTCCTCTTCGTTATTCCCTACGCCAGCACCTAGGGCACGAATGATGGTCTGTATCTCCTGATTTTGGAACACCTTTGCAGCATTATGCTTCTGCCTTTCTACATTGAGGATTTTTCCTCTTAGGGGAAGTATGGCTTGAATTCTACGATCCCTTCCAGTTTTCGCTGAACCACCGGCAGAATCACCCTCAACGAGGTAAACCTCACATTCGCTTGGATCTCGAGATTGACAGTCAGCAAGTTTTCCTGGCAAACCCCCTCCTTCCAAAACCCCCTTCCTTCGAGTAAGGTCCCTGGCCTTTCTGGCTGCCTCCCTGGCCTTGGACGCAAGTAGTGCCTTCTCCACTATCTGCTTGGCAACAGACGGGTTTTCTTCGAAGAACTCGCCCAATTTGTCATAAACAATCGTCTGCACAATCCCCGTAACTTCACTACTAACCAGCTTATCTTTGGTTTGGGAGGAGAAGGAAGGATCGGGATGCTTGACGCTTACTACTGCTGCCAAACCCTCTCTTACGTCATCACCAGACAGAGCATCCCCTTTGAGCAACTTCTTCTTCTTTGCATACAAATTAACTGAACTGGTCAAAGCCGTCCGTAAACCGGACATATGGGTGCCTCCGTCCTTATTCCTTATGATGTTCGTATAGCAACGAATAGACTCGCTGAACGCATCGGACCATTGCAGTGCTAGTTCAACTTCTACATCGCCCTTCTCAATTTCTTTCTCGCCTCTGATCTTGATGACTTCCTCATGTAAGACCTCTCTCCTTTCGTTGAGTTGACTCACGTATTCAGATAGTCCCCCTTTGTACAGGTGCTCCGAAGAGTGTGGTTCAGAACCTCTGAGATCAACAATAGCAATCCTCAGTCCAGCATTTAGAAATGCAGTTTCGCCAACCCTGGTATCAACCTCTTCAAAATCAAACTCCACAATATCGGTGAAAATCGATAAATCCGGCTTGAATGATATGAGGGTCCCGGTATCTTCGCACTGCCCTATCTCCTTCAATGGCTCAACAGGTACTCCTGCCTCATATCTCTGGAAATAGACGATTCCATCCCTATGTATGGTCATCTCCATCCATTCAGAAACTGCGTTTACTGCAGATACGCCGACACCATGTAGACCACCAGAAACCTTGTAGGAACTATTGTCGAATTTTCCACCTGCATGCAATTTAGTCATTATTACTTCAGCAGCCGAGATGCCAAACTCTTCATGGATGCCTACTGGGATCCCCCTTCCAAAATCCCTGACAGAGAGCGAGTTATCCTGATTAAGAGTAATTTCAATTGAGTCTGTATGACCTGCAAGATGTTCGTCCACTGAGTTGTCTACTACTTCCCAAATGCAGTGATGTAGGGCCGAACCATCATGTGGATCGCCTAGGTACATGCCAGGTCTCTTTCTTACGGCTTCTAGCCCTTCGAGAACCTGGATGCTTTCTGCGCTGTACTCATCGTCCATATTTTTCTCCTCCAATTGAGGGTTCCCTACGGGAACCCTCAAACGATATCATCATGTTTAGGAAGCCGAGGCCTATGAACCCTCTCCATGTATCTTCCCGATTATACGCAGTTTAGCGATCTGACGCCCCTAAAGCAATGAAGATGGGTGCAGATTTATTGGAGGTTCGTTTGGATTTTCTTTGGACCACTGAGGAAAAAATACGAACAACGAAGATTTCTGATGAAGGCGAGAAGGAGAAAGTTGAGGTGTTGGTAAGTAAACTGGATTTCGAGGAAATAGACTTCCAGAAGGAGATAGAGAAAATCTCTTCTGCTATTGAAGCCCCTATTTTGATGGTCTGCAGACCTCAGCAGCAAGGCGGATTTTTCCCGTCAGACGAGGATGATAGGATTTCCGTCCTAAGGTCAGCGATTGGCGCCAATCCTAGTTGGATAGATCTGGAGATTGATATCCCTGCCCAAGAAAGGGAGGAGCTAGTCTCATTAGCAGGAGGGGGACAAACCCAGGTAATCGCCTCTTTCCACTCATTAGAAGGCGTCCCATCAACTTCGGAGATAACAAAGGACATCTCCGAAGCTCAAGAGATGGGGGACATTGTCAAGGCTTGCTACTCGACCAGCGATCGGAAGGACGCTCTCAGGATTTTTGAGTCAGCTCTTGAATTGAAGTCTACGGGTCACAAGTATTCTCTCATGGGACTTGGTCCAGGGGGCGACTGGGCTAGAATCCACGCCCCTGTTC
>LUSA01000096.1 GCA_001629235.1 Marine group II euryarchaeote REDSEA-S43_B8
GGAGAGGTTTGCGTGAGAGTTCACCGAGCGGGAGTGAACTTCGCAGAGCTGATGATGAGGCAGGGCTTGTATGGCTCAAGTCCTGACTACCCTTTCACCCCAGGATACGAAACAGCGGGTGAGGTGATAGGCTTGGGAGAGGGGGTTGATTCTCTGAAGAAGGGAGACCGGGTCCTCGCAATGACTGGATTTGGGGGTTATGCTGAGAAGGTCTGTCTAGATGCAAGAAGAGCGGTAAAGATTCCCGACTCTGTCTCTTTCGATCAGGCTGCAGCTATCCCGGTTACCTACGGAACCTCATATCACATGCTAGTTCATCTAGGAAGGATAGTCAGGGGAGAAACCGTACTAATCCACCATGCGGCTGGAGGAGTTGGGACTGCGGTTGCACAAATCTGCAATGCCCTAGGTGCTTCCCTAGTAATCGGAACTGCTTCGGCACCGAAGAGAGATTTCGTTGAGTCGTTAGGAATGAGGTTCGTGGACAGAGAACAGGAAGATTTCGTTGATGTCTGCAAGAGCCTGACAGAAGGAAAAGGAGTCCATCATGCAATAGACCCGGTAGGTGGCAAACACCTACTCCGATCATACAAGTCGCTAAGGAAGGGGGGTAAGTTGTACTACTTCGGGGCATCTGCTGCAGTGAAGGGAAACAGAAGATCAAGGATTTCTGAGTTCAGGATGTGGTGGGGGATGCCAAGATTCGACCCCCTAAAGCTGATGTCCTCTAACAAGGCAGTTTTTGGGGTCCACATGGGATTGCTAGAGGATGAGTCAGTTTTCAAGGGCCATCTAGATGATCTGTCGAGGATGCTCAGTGACGGAGAAATTGACCCCATAATCGATGGAGTTTGGAGGTTCGAGGATGTAGCCGATGCACAGATGCATATGCACGATAGGAAGAACAAGGGCAAGGTTCTGCTGGACTTCTCCCCTCAGTGACTAAAGTCTGACCGGACGTGTTGCTCCACAAGCTTGGCACTTCAGAAGGGTAGTCCTGTCCTCCCTAACGAACCGAGTGTCGGGAGCCTTGCATTCTCCGCATAGAATGAAGGCCTTTACGTACGAGACAATCTTCTCCTTGATTCTCTTAGGAGGTACCTTCCCCTTCAGCATGATTCTGAATTGCTCTCTGCTACCAGACGTACCAAGTTCGTTAAGCAGATATTGGAACACATGATTCGCGTCCCTGTCCATGGAGTCAACGATCTCGGAGAAGTTCCTGAGAATGGTCTGACTACCCTCGATCATGATGTCTGGTTGTGGCATTGTCCACCTAGACCTCTCACTGATGTCCTTGGGGATTCTATCCCTAGCCCGTTCCAATAGTTCCTCGTAGTCGTGGTTGGTCACGGCTCTGCGAGAATAGTGCACCTTTTCACCCCACCGGGAGTTTTGCGAACGGTCAAGGACCTGTTCTTACTGGGAGTCCCATGGGAGAATCTCCGGTTGTGAAGGTTGCAAAGACCGATCACAATGCCAGAATGCCAACGAAAGGAAGCGAGTATGCTGCTGGATGGGACCTGTACTGCTTGGAAGATACTGTCGTAAATTTCCGCTCTAGCGTCAAGCTCAGAACGGGTTTGAGAGTGGCCATTCCGGAGGGTTTCGAAGGGCAAGTGAGGGCTAGGTCATCTCTTGGATCAAAGGGGCTCATCCTCCCTCACAGCATCGGGACGATCGATGCAGACTACAGGGGCGAGTTGTTCGTCCTAATGACATGGATCGGGGAGGGCGAGTCTTACGAAGTAAAATCTGGAGAAAGAATTGCCCAATTGGTAATTGCCCCGATTCCGGATGTTCAGTTCACCGAGGTCGATGAGGGAGATCTAGGAGAAACCAAGAGGGGAGACGGGGGTTTCGGTAGCACCGGAAGATTCTGATCATACGAAATTCAATATTTCCCATAGTTTAGTCCCGGTGGATTCATATCGCTCCAACGCTGGGAACGTTTGATGCACCTAAGTGTAGATGAGTTGCGGAGCAAGGTCGAGAAGTTCAGAGAAAGCGGGCTGAACACCCAACAAATTGCGGATGAGTTATCCTTGTCCCATACCACCGTGCAATGGCTGTCTGCCAGTGACTACGAAGTGGATGAAAAGCCTCTGGATGTGAAAGTTGGATGGAGGTCAATAGCTGTCAAGGGAGAGAGAATAGAGACAGTCTCGTATATTTTCTGTGACATCATTGAGGAGATGGTTGGAGATGATGTTGACACGATTGTTGGAGTGAGCATTAATGGCATAGCTTTCGCACAGGCCATATCTTCTACCTTGGACCTGGAGATGTCAGTCGTTAGAAGCATCAACGAGGACGTTAGTGGGCACCTGTCTGAGGTTTACGCGAGCGTTGAAGGAAAGAGGGTGATTATCGTAGACGACGTATACTCCAGCGGGAGAACAATGAAGAAAACTGCTTCCGATCTCAGTGCTGCAGGAGCGGATGTCAAGATGTGCATGGTCCTAGTCAACAAATCTTGGGACGATGACGTAGACGGAGTCCCACTGAGGGCTTTGATCAGAGCAGCGACGGTCTGAGGTGTCATATGCACTGGGCGGATTATACCGCACAAAGGCTCATGGAGCGAGGGGGCGAACAGGTCTCCGCTTCCGGAATAACTCCTTCTGGAGAATTCCATATCGGCCACCTGAGGGAGATTCTCTCGGCCGAAATGATCCACAGGGCCTGTCTGGATGCAGGAATGAGTTCGAAATACATATTCATTGTAGACTCGATGGACCCGTTGAGGAGAGTCTACGACTTCCTCTCTCCAGAATACGAGGAGTTCATCGGTTGCCCCCTAGCATTCATCCCTGCTCCTGGAGAGGACGGGAGCCCGGGAGATGGGAGCGTTACCTATGCCGATCACTTCCTATCTCCATTCCTTGACGCTCTTGAACAAATTGGAGTCAGGCCAGAAGTGGTCATGAATCATGAGACCTACGAGAAGGGACTATTCGCGGAATATATCGACTCAGCTATCACCAATAGGGAAGAGATAAGGAGGATAATTCAGCAAATCTCAGGAAGAGAGTTACCCGCTGACTGGTTTCCATACAATCCAATGGGCTCTGACGGCAGTATGGACGGAGTGACCGTGACAGGATATGAGAAGCCATACGTGATTTGGAGAGATTCCTCGGGAAATGAGGGTAAATCGGACATAAGGAAGGCACATGGCAAGATGCCTTGGAGGGTTGATTGGGCTGCCAGATGGGTGATTCATGGGATAACCTGTGAGCCTGCAGGAAAAGACCACGGAGCTGCTGGAGGGAGTTATGACACCGGGATACCAATATGCAGATTACTTGGTGGGAACCCACCGGACAAAATTGTCTATGAGTGGATCCAACTGAAGGGAATGGGCCCCATGTCAAGCTCCTCTGGCCTAACGATTGGACCTATGGAAGCCCTGTCTCTGGTTCCTCCGGAGATACTCCGCTATGTCATCGCAAGAAGCAAGATCAACCGGCACATTGAGTTCGATACCGGGAGTGCGCTTTTCCAGACTGCTGACGAGTACGAGAGATTGGTTGCCAACCCCATTCGGGAAGAGGAAGAAATGAGCAAGCGACAATTGGTAGCGGCTGAGACTCAGCGTGGGGCAATCAGACTAAGCCAAGTCAACCCTGAGTCGGACCCTATTGACTCCGTTGGAGGGGTTTCTTTCAGGCATCTGTCCATGCTGGCTCAGATTAAGTCGTCAGATGGAGATGTTTGGTCGTCTCTGAATAGATCCGGGCATATCGAAGGAGATCCTAGCGATTCCCTCAGGGTGAGGCTTGCCCGGATGAGGAGTTGGATAGGGGGGGCCCACTTCCCTGAGGATGCAAAGCTGGAGATTCGAAGCGAGATCGGCGATGATGCAAGGGCTGAGATTGGCAGGGATGGTATTGCTTTCCTCAGAAGCCTATCGGGCCTACTTTCCGAGTGCGAGTGGACCGATGCAGGAATCGGAGAGTCAATATCGGAAGCATGCGATTCAACTGGAGTCTCTAGGAAGGAGGGTTTTGCATCCATATACTGGGCAATAATTGGCAGAAGGCATGGTCCTAAGGCCTCATCACTACTGTTCGAAATGGATAGGGGAGATATTGTATCCCTTCTTGGGAGTTCATAGTTCGAATAGGAAACTATGAAACCGTAACTGACTGGCGGGCAGATATGGCAGTCTACGAACTACTAATGAGGTCAATGGAAGAGAGGAACGCAGAGCATTACATAGGGGCATTGCACGATGATTACGAATTCGTGCGACACCAATCTGGAACTACGATGGATAAGGAGCAAGTAAGTGAGATGATGAGGCGAATGATGGCAAATTCAGATGTCGTTATAGATGAGCCTAGATGCATCTATGAGAATGATGAGATTCTTGTGGAGCACTCAATGATGGACTTCCCAGATGGAACTCGAGAAGCAGTAATGGCAGTGCACACAATCAAGGATGGGAAAATCATCCGAACCGAAACGGGTGCAACGCTAATTCAGTGATTTGATTTCCAGAAGTCTTGGCTCAGGGATACCGTCCAAGGCTTCTTTGATTGCTTCGACCTCCATCCTTGCTCCTGCCATAGTTGTCACGAACGGGATGTTTAGCTCTACTGCAAGTCTCCTCATCATGTTGCCGTCTAGAACTGCCCCTCCGGTAGATCTTGGAGTATTGATTACAAGTTGGATCTTACCTTGCCTCATTAGGTCTAGAGCATCTGGAGACCGCCCCTCGGCAATTCTGTAACATGTTTTGACCTCAAGCTCTCCTGCGCTTCGGAGAACTCTGGATGTCCCTCTTGTTGCGTATATGGTGAATCCCATGCCTTTCAGTTTCTCTGCTAGAGGAATCATCGAGTATTTGTCTTCGTCCTTTACTGTGATGTACACGCCACCTTGAGTTGGAACCGGGATTTCAGTGGCCAGTCTGGCCTTTAGGTAGGCAGCTGATGCCCTTACGTGTGATCCCATTACCTCTCCTGTCGACTTCATCTCCGGACCCGGTGCTGGATCTAGCCCCCTAAGTTTGATGAATGGGAAAACCGGGGCCTTTACGCACACTGCATCAGTCTGGGGATCGGGAATATCGAGATCGCACAGCCTCTCCCCGAGAGCGACCCGAGCCGCAATCCTAGCCAAGGGGATTCCAGTTGATTTCGCGACGAAAGGGAATGTTCTGGATCCTCTGGGGTTGACCTCCAATACGTACAGTAGACCGTCATGAATTGCGAACTGGATGTTATAGCATCCGCGAACTCCCAGTTCCAGACCGATTACCCTAGTCCACTCCTCTACCTGTTCCAGGATCTCATCGGGCACATTTTGTGGCGGGATGAAGCAAGTGGAGTCCCCAGAATGAATTCCTGCCTCCTCTAAGTGCTCCATTATCGCCCCTATTAGGACGTCCTCACCATCGCACACTGCATCAACGTCTAGCTCCATTGCGTTACCTAGGTACTTGTCTATCAGGAGAGGTCGATCTGAGGAAAGATATGCGTCCCTCATGTAAGACTCTAATTGCTTGTAATTTGCTAGAATCTCCATCCCTCTGCCTCCCAAGACGTATGAGGGACGAACTAGGACGGGGTAGCCGATTTCATTTGCTGCGTGCCTGACTCCCTCTGGTGTGGTCGCCGTTGCTCCATCGGGCATCCTCAATCCGCATCTAAGTGCGAATTCCTCGAATCTCTCTCTATCGCTGGCTTCATCAATGGACTCTGGTGATGTCCCCTCCATCATCAACTCCAGACCCATGGTCGAAAGATGAGGCAGTTCGTTTGCGAGTGGGAGTGCTAGATTTATCGCAGTCTGGCCCCCGAACTGGAGAAGGATCCCATTGGCATCCTCGCGAAGGAGTATCTCAGATACTGATTCTAGCGTAAGAGGGTCGAAGTACAGCCTATCACTAGTGTCGAAGTCTGTAGAAACTGTCTCTGGGTTGTTGTTGATTATGATGGCCTCGTGACCTAAATCTTGGATTGCACCGGCAGCATGGACGCAGCCATAATCGAACTCAATGCCCTGTCCGATTCTTATTGGACCCGATCCGACTACTGGAATCTTCTGCTTTACTGATGAAGAGAGTCCTGGAACGTAGTCTACCCCTGACTCAGCGGAGCCGCCTTCGTAAGTCGAGTAATAGTAAGGGGTGACAGCAGCAAATTCTGCGGCACAAGAGTCGACCATCCTGTAACGTGGATGGACTCGTAATTCGTGCCTCCTCATCCTCAGAGCAGTCTCGTCCTGACCAGTTGGAAGGTTCTTGAATCCCGACTCTGGGAAGCCGCACAGAGCGTCAGCGATGTGTAGATCTGTGAATCCTGCTCCCTTCCAAGACCGCATCTCTGACTCTGGTATTCCCGCTGGCCTCATTCCTATCTCTCCTGCAGCCCTGATCTCGGTCTCTATTGCGGCGAGTTTCTCGAACCTCCTGAGGAACCAACGAGTTATCCCCCCAGTAAGGTCCCTAACGTCCTCTATCGAATATCCCCTTCGGAAAGCCTCGATTACCGCACCCATCCTTCTGTCGGTAGGGATTCTGAGCCAGTCTTCTAGAAGTGCAGTTGGAAGCTTCTCAGAGGCCCTCTCATCCATAGTCTCCCCATCAGAAGCGTCGGACATTGTGAGTGGCCGAGGATGGGGCTTTCCGTACTCTAGGCTGGCCCAGGCCTTCAGGCACGCCTCCTCGAAAGAGCGCCCGATAGCCATAACCTCTCCTGTCGACTTCATAGAGGTGCCAATCTTCCTATCTGCAGTTCGGAACTTATCGAAAGGCCAACGGGGAATCTTGACCACACAGTAGTCAAGTGTTGGTTCGAAGGCTGCCGTGGTACCTTCACCGGTGATTGGGTTTGGCAATTCATCCAAGGTGTACCCTACCGCGATTAGTGCGGCCATCCTTGCTATTGGGTAGCCAGTAGCCTTAGATGCTAGAGCAGATGATCTGGATACCCTGGGGTTTACCTCGATTACTCTGTAGTCGCCAGTTGATTGCTCA
>LUSA01000097.1 GCA_001629235.1 Marine group II euryarchaeote REDSEA-S43_B8
GGACCCAGCTCCGTAGATTTCTACCCATCTAGAGTCTGTGGAGTTGCTTCCGAATGGGTCCAGGGTCTCGTAGAGGTGTCTGTGGTAGTGTATCCTGGTGACATCGAGGTCTCCGATCGCATCATCAAGGGCCTGTTCGGTCTTGATGCAGTTGGAACACCATGTGGCTGTGTAGACCTCCACTATTCTCGGAAGATCGATTATTCCAGATGTGGATTCCTCATAGGTCGTATTGGACAACTCGATCGAGATCCCTCCGATGGTGCCGTATCTGGTCCCTACCTCGTCAGTTATCCTTGCATCGTCCCAGAGGCTTTCCGTAGCCGCAGAGGATTGCATAGGGATTACGATGAGTGCAACCAGGACTAGTGCCCACAGGCGCCTCATGACTACTCGACTAGGAGGGGTTATTGAACGGTTACGGGTTATTGTGATTTCTCGAAGGCCTCTATGGCCGTGTCTATGTCCTCATCAGTGATGTGGAGATGAGCTACGGCCCTCACTATGGAGTCTGTCTCCACGCTCACATCTACTCCTAGTTCGGCGAGCTTCCTAGCCACTTCACTGGCACTTTCTTCCATACACTGCACGTAGACCATATTCGATTGGACTCCCTCCAGTTCTACGAAGAAGGAGTCCATCGCATTGATCGATTCAGCGAGCCTAGAGGCCCGTGTATGATCCTCGGAAAGTCGCTCGATGTTGTTTTCCAATGCATAGATGCCAGCTGCGGCTAGTATTCCGGATTGTCGCATCCCGCCTCCGAAGGTCTTCCTCCACCTACGAGATCGAGAGATTGTATCCGCGTCACCGACAAGAACAGATCCCACTGGGGCCCCTAGTCCCTTTGACAGGCAAACCGAGATGGTATCGAAGTCCCTGACCATGCGAGCTGGGTCCGTCCCACTGCCTATTGCGGCATTGAAAAGCCTGGCACCATCTAGGTGGGCTCTGCAGTCGTTTTCGTGAGCGACGTGACAAATCCCGTCCAGAGTATCCTGATCGTAGATTGATCCCCCTCCTACGTTAGCGGTGTTTTCGACACAAACTAATTTGCAGTCGGGGAAGTGATAGTTGCTTCCGGCCGTCTTCCTGATCGCACTTTCGACTCCTTCCGCACTCATCTGGCCCAATTGTCCGTCGACAAACGCGATAGAGCACCCTGCTACGGATGCGTATGCTCCGGATTCCCACAGGTAGATGTGGCTATTGCGATGTGTAACTATCTCATCACCGTGGTTTGTCTGGGTTTTTATCGCAATCGTATTGGACATTGTACCGGAAGGAACGAACAAGGACTCCTCCTTTCCGAGCATTTCAGCCACCATCTCTTGAAGTTGGATCACTGTGGGGTCGTCCCCCCATACGTCGTCCCCTACCCTGGCTCCTGCCATCGCCTCCCTCATCGGAGGGGTTGGCTGGGTCACCGTGTCGCTTCGGAGGTCGACTCTGTCACCTGGGTAGTGCCTCATGTCCATCTCTGATGGATGTCCTCACATAACTGGTGCGATGGGCTAGGGCTGCTTCTTCCTGATGTCCTCGGAGTACATGTACGACTTTCCTTTGCCACTTGAACCAGTACTCTTCTTGTTGGAGATGTAGAGGATTGCCATGGTTCCTACCAGTATGGCCGGAACTCCGAACATCAATATCGATATCCACAGGGGCCTCTCGACATCTATGCACGAGACCTGCCCGCTAAGCTCCTGCTCCTGTCCAGACGGGCACCTGTTCTGCTCCGTTGAGGCGGCTTCGGAGACGTAGTTCCCTGGATCGGCGGGGAGGCAGCCTACCTTACCTCCCTCTGGCTGGTAGTTCCCAGGTTGGCAGGGGCTCTGGGAAATCGCGCCTGATGAAGGAACGAAGTTTCCGGGGTCAGAGGGAATGCAGCTGTCCATGCCCTCATCGGGTTGGTAATTGCCTGCCCTGCATGAGGTCTGGGACATCGCACCCTCTTCGGGTACGTGATGACCTGCCATAGCTGGGGTGCATGATTCCTGCCCACCGAATGACTGGAACTGACCAGTTGGGCAGGGTGTCTGGCTTGATGAACCTGGAGAACCGACGAAGTTTCCGGGATTTGCCGGCAGGCACGATGACTGTCCCGGATCCGGTTGATATGTTCCAGGCAGACACTGGCTCTGGGATGAGGATCCAGTTTCGTTGACGAAGTATCCTGGAGATGCATCCACACAAATTGACTGGTCACCGGGCTGATACTTTCCAGCTGGGCATGAAACCGTGGTCGATCCGTCTGGACTGGCTATCTGGCCCGGGGGAGGGGATTCGCATCCTGATGACCCTGATTCTGACTGGAACTGTCCAGGCGGGCATGGTGTAGGTCCCGTAGCTCCGTCCAGGTCGACGAAGAACCCGGGCTCTGAGGGGGTGCAGGACCCCTGACCTGGCTCAGATGAGTAGGTTCCGTTCTGGCATAGTATCTGGGATGTAGAGCCTAGTTCGGAGTAGAATCCCGGTTCTGCTTCTATGCACGATGTCTGTCCTGAGTCCGGTTGGTAAGTTCCAGCGGCGCACAGGGTCTGCTCTGCGGAGCCCTCCGAGTCTGTGTAGTGCCCGGGAGTGGTTGGCAAGCAGGAGGTCTGCCCGGAAGAATCCTGGAACTCTCCCGGCTGGCAGGGGGATTGCGAAGATTGCTGCACCCCATCTACGAAATACCCTGGTGAGGCATCGGTGCAGTTTGCCTGGCCCTGCTGGGACGAGAATGTTCCCGGTTGGCACTGCTGCTGGGAGTCTGATCCCTCTGACGGGACGTGGAATCCTGGTCCGGCTTGGAAGCATGAGGTTGCCCCTGACATGATCTGGTAGGTTCCTGCTGCACAGGGGGTCTGCTCTTCCGACGCGAAGCCAGTAACGTAGTATCCGGGACTTGCATCCAAGCAATCTGTTGCACCTGAAGATGGTTGATAGGTTCCTGAAGAGCACTGATTCTGGCGTATCGATCCTTCGTCTGAGACGTAGTTACCTGGCTCGGATTGGATGCAGGATGACTCGCCTGAATCGGGCTGGTAGCTGCCTACTCCACATGGGGTCTGAGATGCAGATGCAGCATCCGCTACGTAGTGACCAGGGCTCGCATCTATGCAGTCCAGCTGACCATAGCTTGGTTGGTATGTTCCTGGTTGACAGGGGAACTGCTCGTATGGCGGGAGGTCGTTTGTGTAGTGTCCTGGCTCGGTCAGTTCGCATGTGCCATCCGTCGCGTAATGTCCCGATGGGCATCCGTCAGGGAATGGGTCCAGGATGTTCACGATGCCGTCGTCGTCATTGTCCCTCTCGCTCATCAGGGCGTGCCTTCCAGTTCCCAGATCGACGTAGGCTGGGACGTCGCTATCCACGTCCTCCCCGAGTCCAAGGGCCCCTTCTTCGTGGTACCCCCAGCAGTATACTGATCCGTTTGTCGCCACTGCACAGGTGTGAATCCAACCTGCCGAAATCTCTGCTACGCCTAGTCCTGTAGGCATAGATACGCTCACAGGGGTTGAGCTGTTGTTAGTGGTCCCGTCTCCTAGCTGTCCCTGCTCGTTGAGCCCCCAGCAAACAGCGCTACTGTCATCGAGTATGGCACATGTGTGATCGATGCCTGCATCTATGGAAATCGCTGTCCTTCCTACAGGAAGGGATACGCTCCTCGGGAACCTTGAGCTGGTGTTAGAACCGTCACCCAGCCTACCCTCGGATTCTCCATCGGAGAATGTGTTGTTACCCCAGCAGTGAACCGACCCGTCGTCTACGATTCCGCAGGCGTGTCCCGCGCCTAGATCCATTGCAACCAATGAGCTGTTTGCAGGGAGGACGGAAATTGGGGTCGGCTCATTTCTGTCATTGTAAGTCCCATCGCCGATGTGCCCGTAATCGTTGTTCCCCCAACACATGCCCGAGCCATTGTCCAGGATGACGCAAGTAGAGGCCCACCCTGCAACGACGGAGACCGGATGTCTACCCTGTGGAAGGTCGATTTCAGTCGGAGCGTTCCTGTCGGATGTATCGCCGGTCCCGAGTTGCCCATCGGAATTCTCGCCCCAGCACCAAAGCGCCATGTCGGGTTCGGTAATCGCGCAGGTGTGGACCACCCCTGTGGCTACGGTGACGAAGTTCCTGCTTCCGGGCATGACAGAGGGGCCATGAGGCTGGTCGCAGATATTGAAGCAACTAATGTGGCCATGTCCTATCTGTCCGGAGTAGTCCTCCCCCCAGGCGTAGATATCTCCGCTTGATGTAAGTGCTACTGAGTGGCGCCCGTCTGGGCTAGTCTCAATCACATCCGAGAGGCAGCAGGCTGAAGAGTCTACATCGTTTACTGATACTGGGGTGTATTCGTTCGGGACAGCGAACCTGTCTTCCGAAATTCCCAGGAACGAGCCATAGTTGCTCCCCCAGCACTTCATCTCATTGTTTATTGAGTCCAGAATGAGTTTCCATTGAGGTTGGTTCTTCGTCAAGGATTTCCCCGCTATGTTGGTGCAGTCCCACGGACAATGACATACCCAGAAATAGAATGGCAATGGTTAGTGCTAGAGTCCTGTTATGTTCGATGCGTCCGCTCATGGCTATCGAAGTAGAATGGATGTATTAACGGTTTTTTCGTCATTGTAACTGTCCCTACTTGATGGTCAAACTAATTTGTGACATACTCCACGGACGGTCATGCCGGATAGTGGGGTGCCTGTAGAGTCGTTCCTGTCTGACAACTGCCCACCTATGGGAATCTATGAGACCCTATACGCCTTCAGAGATTCGTTCGGCAGTTTCATGGGAACTGAGGGCACTCATCCATGGTCTCAGGGATTCCCACTCACCACCCCTCTAGAGAAATTCGGAGGCCCCCCTCTACCGGACAGTGTAGATGTCACTTGGGAGGATCGCTTCTATCCCAAGGCGTGGGGCCATCCGGACTTACGAGAAGCTATTTCGGGGTACTACAACGATCAATACGGGTCGAAAGTAAAGCCCGAGAATGTGATGGTGTTCGCTGGAGGTAGGCCAGGGATATTCACTGTTCTGGCATTCCTCAAAGATCACGTGCAGGTAAGGATTGGCAACATTGAGTGGCCGGCCTATCTGGATATCTTGGAGCAGACAGATACGGACTTCCAAATTGTCCCATTCACCAAGGAGAACGGATTCCACCCCAGCAACGAGGAGTACTTCGATAGATCTGGTCTGAATGCGAAGACAAGCCTGATGCCGATCATCTCGAACCCCCAGAACCCTTCCGGTCAGACAAGATGGGGGGACGAGTTGCGGGATCTAATCAGATTGGCGGAGGGTCCCAAAAACGGTATCCTTCTGGATGAGGCATACGAGATGTTTCACTCGCCTTCGGTGAGTGGAATTCAGTTCATAGAGGACCTTGACAACAGTAACGTGTTCATCGCAGGGGCCTGTACAAAGGGATTGCAGTCTCCAGGAATCAGAATTGGATGGATCGTCTCTAGTAAGAAGAACATCGAGACGCTGTCCAACTTCTCCAGCTTCGGCATGGGTGGAGTCAGTCATCCTTCCCAGCACTATGCGGTCAAACTCCTAGAGCCCAGTAGAGTCGAGAAGGCTAGGAAGGCAGTGGAGGAGCATTACAACTGGCAAAGAGGAAGGTATGGTGAGGCATTCGAGGAAATGGGGCTTGGAGTGTACACTGGCGATGGTGGTTTCTACCACTGGCTAGAGCTGCCTGAAGGTATGACAAGTTCCGAATTAAACAAACGATTGTTCAAGCACGGCGCTGCAATACTATGCGCTACTGACTGCGACATGGCACGTCCACACTCGAAAGACCCGAGTTATGAGTCGCCTTATTCCCGGTTCTTCCGATTTTCCTTCGGTCCGCTGCTTCCTGAAACCTTTGATTCAGACATCGAATTATTCCGAGGAGTTTTCGATGATTACAGGGAAGAGATTGAACTCTAAATTTGGTCAAATCCTTAAGTGATGGATTTCCTCAAAGCCCTGTGGCGACAGGACCAACGGCGCAACAGGCAGCCAAGCTGGCCAAGGCGACGTATACTCAATTCTTGGAAGAACCCGAACGTTCCAAACAAATTGCGAATATCCCGAAGCTACTGAAGAAGTTCGAAGGTAACTATGGAACTATGGTCAAGGGACTCCAGAAGAAGTACGGAAAGGTGAAGAAAAAGTCATCGGAGTCGGAGCCCGAACCAGAGCCGGAGCCCGAACCAGAGCCGGAGCCCGAACCAGAGCCGGAGCCCGAACCAGAGACTAAGAAAGAATTGGAGGCTGCTAAGAAGGCGCAAATGGGAGACGCGAAGAAGGCCGCGAAGGAAGCGAAGGCAGTTGCTAAGGCAGAGGTCGAGGCAAAGAAGGCCGAGGCCGGAAGGAAGGCAGCAGAGAAACAGGCCGAGGCTGCAAGGAAGGCCCTAGATGATCTGAAGAGTTCCGCCAAGCTTTCTCCAGAGGAGCTTAAGGCCAAAGAAGCCGAACTAAAGGAGAAAATAAAGACTGAGACCTCTGCAGCAAAGGAGTTCGGGAAAGAAGCCAAGGACGCTATGGCTGAGGCCAAGAAGCTCGGAGCTGAGGTTGCTAAGGAAGGGAAGGCGGCAGCAAAGGCTGAGGCGGAGCTGAAGAAGGCCGAGCTGGAAAGAAAAGTAGCACAGAAGCAAATCAAGGCTTCTGGAAAGGCGAAGTCGAAGGCGGAACAGCAGCTCGAGGAGTTCCGTGCAAAGCGTGAGCTAGCAGAGTCGAAGATGGAGAGTACGATGGCCAAGAAGCAGGAGGCCCTGGAGGCTTCAAAGGCAGAGGCCGAGGAAGCGAAAGATGCTCTGAAGGACGTTAAGGATCAGATGAAGACCGAGATGGCAGCTGCCAAGAGCTTGGAGAAGGAAGTCAAGGCCAAGCAGAAGGAAATATCGAGAGTGGAGGAAGAGGCGAAGAAGGCCGAAGCACAAAAGGTCAAGGTCCAACAGGAGATAGAGGACAGTCACAAATTCAAGTCGGAGACAGCGAAGAAGGCCGAGCAGGTCGAGCAGGAGATAGAGAAAATCCAGAGCGAGATGAAAGGAAAGGAAGAGGCTCTTGTCGGAGTCGAGACAGCTGCGATGAAGGCCGAGAGGGAAGCAGCCCATGAAGAGTTGAAGCTCAAGGCTAACCTGATGGAAAGAGAGGAGTTGATCCTAGAGAGGGTCAGCCTCAAGGCTGTTCAGGTGAACTGGGCTCAGATCGGGGAAGCAGAAGGCCAGAGGCCAGACGATTTGACTCGAATACAGGGCCTGGATGAGTTCGCACAAAAGAAGCTCAACGTACTTGGAATCCACACCTTCGACCAGATTTCCAAGATGGACCCAGTCACGGCCGAGGTCGTCAATGATGCCATGGAGTTCACCCCTGGAAGAGTTACCAAGATGATGTGGGTGCAGCAATCAGTCCAGCTGATGGCAGAGAGAGGCCGCTAGTCACTCGGCTGGAGAATATATCTTGAATTCGCTAAGAGGCGGGGTATAGACATGCAAATTAATCAGGTTAGTTCTTTCATCGTTTGAAACTCGGTGGATATCTGGCTCCTCTGCAGCACAAACCTCTCCTGGGACGTATCTCCTGTCTGATACTGGGTAGGCCAAACCTTCCGCATTGGTCTCGTACACTGTCTCCGTAGACACTCCGGAGACGATTAAGAATGCGCAGTCGCTACCAGTGTGATCATGGATGGGAGTATCCTGACCTGGTGTCCAGCATATGGCCACAAGTTCGTAGTGCTCATTCTTCTTGATCACATTCCTCTGATACCCATCCTCGGAATACCCAATGCAATCCTCCAATGCATCGACGTTAACTTCCAATGAAGAAAGACGGGCATCTAGCTCATCGAGGCCCGGTCTCCTGTCGATTCCGTCCAGCCATTCTGTTAGGCCCCTAAGGGATGCACACTGGGACAGAAGAGTGGATCGCTCCTCTTCTGATAACGGGGCCTGAGTAACCACACACCTCGCAGAGGGACTCGATTCAAGACTCTTCTTACCAATCCCTAGATGCGTCTATCAAACCTCGAGTCAACTAACTAGGGATAGTTGTCCTGTAATCTTGTCTATCTCGTCCCTTGACCCTGGACCTATGCCAACCACTGTCTCAGTTCCAGGAGGGATTTCCGTATGTCCTGCGTCAGTGACTAGTTGACATACCAATCCTGCCTTCTTCGCCCTCGAGTAGACTTGCTTCAGCGAAACCAGATCTGGTACCTTACACACAATCTTTCTGGCTCCCCTTCTAAGATACTGATCCAGAGTCCTGGGGTTTTTCCTCTTAGCGGAAAGGACGCATTCTGCCGATGCGTGCGCGCATTGTGCCGCTAGTTTTCCCTTCGATAGTTGCAAGTCCTGCCTGGTAACAAGGACCATTGTTAGTTCTTCAGTTGGCGACACCATCTCTCACCGCTTCTAATGACTGAGAAGACCGATGCCGAGACATGATCTCTCCAAGAGGAGTGGCCATCCATGCGACGAAGAGTATGTTCCCGAATGCGTGATAGAGGTCGAAAACCAGACCATTCAGGAGATACGGGACGAGCATCGAGAATCCTGTATCGAGAAGGATGCTTAGTGATACGAACCAGTTGAAAGCGACTCCTGATGCTGCTGCCATGAGTGCGAGACGGTTGAGCCTGAGTTTTTCATTGACAACTAGCTTGTCGGAGAGAAGGGAGCCGGATATTCCTATTGCTCCCCACCCGATGACTTGGAAGATAGTCCAGGGTCCGTGTCCCATGAAAATCACATTTGAGGCGAGAGCTACGACTGCTGCTAGGGCGAGAGCCCTTGAAGCTCCGAAGTACACTCCAGTCAGAAGAACGAGTACCGTGACCGGTTGAACATTCGGAATAGGTTCCATGAGTATCCTTCCAGACACTCCGAATATAGCGAGGAGAATCAGCATCCCCCATTGGCTCTGGTCCCTGAGAGATCGTTCGCTCCTGATTAGGGAGAGCACGATTATAGAGAGCACTATGACATTCAGAGCGAGAGTTTGAATCGGAGTAAGATAGACGTTGTGAAAGTCGTACAAAGTTCCGCCCCGAGCCTCTGTCTCAACCTCGCCTCTTCATAGTTCCTCAAGAGTTACCATGTCCCGATACTCCATTCGATGACATCTCCCTCGGACATTACGAGGTCTCCTATGCCGACCATGGAGGGAGCCCCATTGTGGTCTAGGTGCCAATATGCTCCATTGAAGTCCCCAGCCAAAGAGTCCGAGTTCAGCCCGCCAATCGTGTGAACAAACGCCCCCCATTGCCCGACTTCGTATCCTACTGATAGGTGTCCATTGGCCATTCTAGTTGAGTTCATCATGAAGTCTAATCCGTTTGAGTATCCCTCAAATCCTCCGACACACGCACCGGTCCTATTCAGATCCTCATTCGTTCCGATCTCTTCACCTTCTGGACCAATCATGGTCACTCCAAGGTTGAATTCAGAATGAGGAGAGTCCGATGGGAAATAGATACAGAGGACTTGCTGCTCATCCCATTCTGATGGGAGTCCGTGGTGGGAAGACTCGTTGTCTTCGATATATCGCGTCGACTCTTCCGCTAATCTGTCCTGTATAGAAGGAGCTAGAAGTAGAAGTGCTACTAGGGCTACAACAGATGCGGGTTTCAACCAATCAGACATGGAGTCATCGCTAGACAAGTTCAGTCTATCAAGATAGTCGTCTAATCATAATTCAAAGATATCAGGTTATTATTCAATCATCTCGGAAATCCTATCCCTGAGAATCTTGCTTACCAGTTTCCCATCTGCAGAACCGCCTAGATTCTGCATCACCATCCCCATCAGCGGTCCAACTGCTCCCATTCCTCTTTCTTTTACAAAGTCGGAGCGATTGCTAAGGACCTCAGCCACCGCATCCTCAACAGATGACTCATCGGCTGGAACGAAGCCTCGTGATTCGGCTTCGGACGACATGAAGTCCACTATTCTCTCAATTGGACCCTCGACTGATTCCATTAGAAGGGTCTCCGCTCCCTCTCTTGTCAGGAGGCCCTCCTCTCGAAGGTGAACAGACGCCGCTAGGGAGTTCGGTTTGGAGATGCCACTCTCTAGGATGGCGCTTGCCCATGCCTTGGCTGGGAGTTTAAGAGGGCCCTCGATTCCCTCGAATAGTAGATCATCGATCTCCCCGTTCAGCAAGGCCTCTTCCTGATTTTTGGATAGCCCCAGACCTGATATTCTATTCTTCCTTTCCTGAGCGGACAGTGGAAGGTTTTGGCAAATAGAATCCCATCTCTCTGGTGATATTTCCAGAACTGGTATGTCTGTCTCGGGATACATCCTAGCACCTCCTGGGAGAGGCCTTAGAGCCGTTGTCGTTCCATCTTCCGGCTTCCCCTTTCGTACCACTACGTTCCTCACCTCTCTGGGTATTCTGTGGAAGGCTAGTCGTGCCCTGTCAATGACTGCCTCTAGTGCCAGTTCGGACTGCCATTTTGGAGCCATGCACAGAACGAATGCGTCGGCTTCTGACAGAGACAGTTGACTCTTGACTGAGTCGACCTCAGTTTGAGAAATCCCGTATGCGGGGAGTTCGTCAGAATGGAAGATTCCCGATACCCCAGCAAGCTTGGCGGCACTGGCTAGCTCCCTTCCCAATCTTGGCAACTGTGAGCCTTTTTCGTCCGTCGTCTTCCTTCCGATCTTTCCTGAGAATCCTGGAAGGGATATTCCGAGCATACATGAGCCATTCTGCAAGGACGAGGACACCATGTCTGAATCGCATTCTGAGAAGCATTCTGTCACATCGTGAGTAGAGTGGGGTATTCTCTTCTTCGTGGCAAGTTCTACCCTATTCTCCACTGGCATCGAGTCAGATTCCCTATCCGGAGGAAGGGGAGGGAGGGAGAACTCGCTTCTCAGTTCATTCGCCAGACGGTAGAAGTGGAGTTGACGAGCCATCTCCAATCGAATAATTCTCGGAATCCAGTCTAGGTCCTGGCATCCTTTGATCTCAACCCTATCTCCACAAGAGATGCTGACATTGAGGTCTTGTCTGATTGACCCTAGTCCCCTCCTGACCCTGCGAGTATCACGAAGCAGGCGGCCCAATGCCAATGCGGTCTCCTTTGCATGTTCCGGAGAACGAACATCCGGAGAAGTAGCGACTTCCACTAGAGGGACGCCTAGCCTGTCAAGATTGTACACTACGGTTTCTCCGACATCGCTCCTCTTGGTCTCGAGCTTCCGAGCAGAGTCTTCCTCCAACGAAATCAGGTCTATTCCAACCTGGCTAGAGTCGGCCTCTATTTGTCCATCAGTAGCCACTATCGTTGTTCTCTGGAAACCACTGGTGTTGGAGCCATCCACTACCGTCTTCCTCATTGCTTGCAGGTTTGGGATTGGTTTTGCACCCATCAGAGCGGCCATAGTGAGAACAACATCTACTGCCTCAGAGTCATGGTTTCTTGGTGGCGACTCGTCCAACTCGATGAGGCTGGCATTGGGAGATTGGACATACTCGAATGTCCGATTCCTCCTTTGCTCGAATCTAGCAGCGACATCTGTACTCCCTCCTTCTCCCTGTGAAGCTCGGAGCCTTCTTGTGGAACGAGGCCAGTGATGAGGGATGTCCTCGGACTTGTAGTCGAATAGTTCGCTTGGCATTCTAGAGTGTAATTTGTCAGTCGCCAACTGCTGATGAATCTCCAGCCCACACATGAATCCAAGAGCTACGGGATCAAGATGTGCAGGTTTGTTGACGTCTCCTAATGGCTCCATTACAATTCCTTGGGAGGGGGTTGTGCTCATAGGGTCAACGGGCAAATCGCCATGCGAGAGGGTTAGAAGATGATTCATACAACTCACCAGTTTGATTCATCTTCTGCACGACTTTATCGACTTCGGCTTCACTGATTTTTCTATTGATTGCAATATTGTAAATCTCCGTAAGTTCTGCCTGTCCCTTCTCCTGGCATAATTTCCTAACAATATTCATGATAGTAGAGTTGTTTGAACGCTCTTTCACGGAGACCCCTGAGTGCAGTTCTGATTCGTCCTCTATTCCCGATTCTTCTCTCCAGTGTTTGAAGACGGCTAGAGCCACTTTTGCATTATCTACGGTTGCTATCTCCTGGAGGTGCATCCTGGCGTGGGCTTCTGTTAGTCTGATCAGGGCTTCCAATGCTCTTGCTGTAATTGGGATGACCGTGTCGTTATCATGATCAGACTCGAACTGTGAGGGGCTCTGGTCTTCTCTTCCGAATGACTGTCGCTCTTCTGTGTAGTACTTGAGGATGGCATTCTTCGCATCCTCGTCTAACTGTGGGTGTACCGTTCTCTTAGCGAATGCGATGTACTTCCTTAGAAAGTCCTGAGATAGGTGCTCATTTCCGTTTTCGGAGGTGATGATGAATGACTCTTCGTCTAGTTCAGATGGTCCCAATTCGATCGTATTCTCCAACTGAGCCTCACTCTTACCCGAAGTCCTGTTGTCGAGTATGTGCCTAGCAATTCTCTCATCATCATGAATCCGCACTTCGTCCCTGATCATCCAGATGATATCGAATCTAGATGCTAGTGGAGGTGGTAGCCCGGTCTCTTTGAATGACCTAATTACACTCGTATTTATTCCCCTCTTGGTGAACCGGCCTTCCTTCGGGTTTGCAGCGGCCAGGATTGAGCACCTTGAGTGTAGTGTAGCTGTAATTCCGCCCTTGGCCACATGGACCTTTTGCTGCTCCATTGCGGGATGCATCATTCGTTTGTCATCTGGTGAAATCTTGTCGAACTCATCGATGGCGGCCAACCCCCTATCCGATAGTGGGAGAACCCCTGCCTCTAGTGCGAACCGACCATCCCCGAATGCATCCCTAACCGCAGCCGCAGTGAGGCCTGCTCCAGAGACTCCCCCACCAGTAGCGAATCTTCCCCGAGGAGATAGTGCGGAGATGAAGGAAAGCAATTGGGACTTGGCGACTCCTGGATCTCCCATCAAGAGGATGTGGATATCTCCTCTAGACCTAGTCTTATCATTCAGCTTCCTTGACACTCCTCCGAAGAGTTGCAAAGCTAAGGAGCGTTTCACATGGCCTAATATGCCGGTAGCGAAAATAGATGGTGCAATAGAACGCTGAATCAGGGACATCAAGTCCTCTCTCTTCGAAATCTCGAGAATTCTCTCGCTATCCTCCTCTTCAATAGAAATCTCAGTGAACGGAGTACTCTCATGCTCGGAGCTAATCAAATGATAGATTACATCGAACATAGGCGTCTTCTTTCTGTTTCTTACCTCACTTCTCACAACCGGGATTACGTTTGCAGTAATCCTCTCTCCCGGAAGATGCTTGTTGACTTGGTCCCCCTCGATAAGCACCATCCCCCTCCTTGGCTGAGCTCCGCTCGGAACATACTCGGGTTGCTCCTGAATCTCTATCCACTGGTTGTTTACCATTCTAGAGCTTAGGAGTACCAAATCGAAACGCGTTTCGGCTTTGTTGCTCCCACATCCGCCCAGAGCCTGCGGACAGTTGAGTGGCTCCTTCAATTCTCTCTCGTTTTCTTGGTCGATTTCTATGTCATGGCCGCACGACTCGCACTTGAAAACCGCCCTGTGTATTCTGGGTTTAATCTCGGAAATCTTGGTGACAATGACGTCGACGCTACGCAGTTTGTCTATGTCCGAGCTACCTATCTCTCGCAGGGGCATCCTTGTGTCTCCAGGTAGCTCTCCGACCCGTAGCAAGGCATCTATCTCCTCCCCCCTCTCTCTACAAATCTCCATCAGAGTCTTAGAGCCAGCGGAGAGAATCTGCTTTGGGTGCTCCAGTACGTCCTCTGCAAATTCCGGATCGAAAGTCTGGATCTCATGGAATGGAATGGAGAGATAGGGGAAGTTGGTCTGACGAGACAACAGTGTCATCACCTCTGACTCCTTAGCCTCCTCAAGGAAGGTCCTCCATCTGGCCGAAGCGTCATGTGCTGCCATTGTCATATTCGTCACCGGGCTTTGTGACTCGGAACACACGGCCTATGAACAGTATGGTTGCTTTTTCCAACCCCCTTACTTCCGGTGGAGAAATGAGGCTCCTTCAGGATGCTTTTCTGAGTTTTTTTCACTTCTACTGCAAGTTAGAAAGCGAGTCCTCCGGACTGATTTAGATATGGTGATATTGAAGTCTAGAACCCTAATCGACTAGCATGGAGTATCGACGATTTGGTCGTGATCTATTCGTGAGGCTGGACAAGGGAGAGGGTTTACATGATGCCATTGCGAGTCTGAGCGACCATGGAATTAGCACTGCAGCAATTACCAGCGGAATAGGGAGGGTCAGGGGGACGGAAATAGGGTTCCTTGACTCTGACGGAATTTATCAGAAGATGAAGATTGAGGAGCCGATGGAGTTACTTTCGATGCAGGGCAATCTGGCTCCCGGCCCAGATGGGGCTTTCACACACATCCACATTGTAGCATCAGATGACGATCACGTCGTCAGGGGCGGTCACCTCTTCGAGGCGACCGTCGAGGTTACGGCAGAGATTCACATGAGGGTATTGGACGAGGGAGATGCAACCATGGTAAGAAAAGCGACAGAGAGCGACTTCTTCGGGCTCTCATTCTATGATTTGGAGGGTTAGTCCTGCGGGTGCTTTTCGCACATGGATTCGAAGGTAGTCCAACTGGATCCAAGCCCACCTACATGAGGGAGGCTTTTGGATGGAAGGTTACGGCACCGAAGATGTCCGAGCTAGGATGGAGCATCGCGAGTCAGACGGACGTTCTAATCAAGCACTTGGACGAAGGAGAGTATGACTTGGTCGTCGGTTCTTCCATGGGCGGGCTAGCTGCGGCGAACGCCTCGTCAATGAGGCCTAATGAGGACATCAGACTACTGTTGATAGCCCCTGCATTCGGACTTGCAGAGAACTGGGAAGGGATGGAAGAAACGGGCAGGAGTGCTTGGAAAACCACAGGAGAGAGGCGATACACTGGTTTCGAATTAGACATCGTTCTTCCATGGGAATTTATGGAATCCGCAGAAAGGATGTCATGGCCAATTCCAGCACACCCCACTGCCATAATGCATGGAAGATTCGATGAGGTTGTTCCCATTAGCTATTCGCGCAAGGTCGACGAATCCTGCAAGAACGTTACTCTTTACGAGACAGATGACGGACATAGGATGAAGGATTCATTGAGTGTTATCCAGGAAATTGTATCCGAACTCATGGACGGATTTGTTAGCAAGCCGAATGAGGGGGAGAAGGTTGAGGTACAGGAGGAAGTATCGCAGGAGGTGAGCGTCGCTGGGGATGAGCCTAATATCGAGGTCGACGACGATTCAGAGGAAGAAATCGAACAGCTCGAGGTCGAGATGAAGAAGCTGGAAGCACAGATGGCGAAGAAGAAAGAGAAGCTGGAAGCCTCGAAGAAGGAAGCTCGTCTAGAAGAGTTGGCTCTGGAGAAGGAAGAGGAGGAAATTGAAAGAGAGCTCCAGTCGATGGAGGCGAGCGAGGCGGTTCAGAAGGCTGAGCAAGAGGTTGAGAAAGCCAGAGCAGAGGTCGAGGAGGCGACCAAGAAGGCCGAGGTCGAGGAGGCTGAGGCCGAGGAGGCCCGATTAATCGCAGAGATGGAAGAGGAGGAGGCAAGGGAGGCAAAGGCCGATGCTGCCGCTGCAAAGAGGAAGTTGGCAGATGCAATCCTGAAGGCAGAGATCGCTGGTAAGGACGTACAAGGAATCACTTCGGAGGTAGAGGATGAGAAGAGGGAGTCGCTGATCCTTGAGAGAGTCGGAAAGAGAAGGGCCTCAATAGACTGGGAGAAGATTGGTGAGTTCGGAGGAAGTTTATCTGACGATCTGACATTGATTAACGGGATAGACGAGTTCACCCAGAGGAAGCTCAACTCGTTGGGCGTGTTCTCGTACGAGCAAATGTCCAGAATGGATTCAACCAATGCTAAGAAGCTGAATGACGCCCTTGAGATGCTACCAGGGAAGGTCATTGAGATGGATTGGACCAAGCAGGCGATAACGATGCTCGAGTTGAAGGGGGTCGACAAGGCATCTTCGAGCATCATCGACGATGAGGGTGATGAGGTCTTTGCAGACCTGAGTGCTGCTCAAATAAAATGGGCTCAGATAGGTAAGGCTGGAGACAGGAAGTCGGATGATCTGACTAAGATCAAGGGAGTTGATGCTGAGACTCAGAAGAAGCTCAAAGTCCTAGGCATTAGGACCTATGACCAACTCTCCAGAATGGATGCGGAAACCGCAGAGGCTGTGAATGGTGCGCTAGGAATGATGCCAGGGAGGGTTTCGAAGATGATGTGGGCACAGCAGGCAAAGGCTCTGATGGATTAGTGGGTAACTAGTGGTCCTCGGTGGATCCCAGGAAGTACTCCCCTATCTCGGGATCGGTCAGGATGTGCTGGGCATCTCCCGTGTGAACTACCTTGCCGTTGGAGATGATGTATCCTCTGTCTGACCTGGCAAGGGAAAGTCTGGCGTTCTGCTCGACTATCAGAATCGTGATTCCTCTGTCCCTAAGCGAGTCGATGCTCTCGATTATCTGCTGCTGGTAGAGTGGGGACAGTGCGGCTGTGGGCTCGTCCAGCAGCAGGAACTTGGGGTCAGAAATTAGTGCCCTGGATATGGCT
>LUSA01000098.1:0-2384 GCA_001629235.1 Marine group II euryarchaeote REDSEA-S43_B8
GATAGGAGCAGAGGGGATCAAACGGTAACCAGTCTCTGGGAGGTTGCGGGCGGTTGGAGCGCAGACCTAGACGTAGATTCGAACATCCCGATAGGGGCGGGCCTGTCATCATCCGCAGCCCTCTGCGTCGCAATCGTGATGTGCTCTCAGAACAGTATTGACCCAATGGAGATATCTCTAGAGGCTCAGAGGATTGAGAACCATGTGCTTCGCTCGAACTGCGGTCTCATGGATCAGATATCCGTAACTCACTCCAAGGAAGGGCTAGCAACATTGTTGGACTTTTCCAAAATGAGCATAGAGAGCTTCAGAATGCCTGACGATTGGAGATTCAAACTGGTAGATACTGGAATCAGAAGGAGCCTCAGCGAGACCAACTACAGTAACTCCGAAATCAAAATAGAAACAAGACGGATACATGCCAAGGAGGAGAGCGCAAGGGTCAGAGCCGCACTGACCAGCGATGCAAGGGTACTGGGAACTATCCTAAACGAATCCCATGCATCGATAAGCGACAATATTCGTGCCAGCACACCGGAAATAGACAACATGGTCAAGGAGATTCAAAGCACTTCAGGAGTATTGGGGGCTAGGCTGATGGGTGGTGGATTCGGAGGCATGATACTCGCACTAGTCGAGGAAGAAGACACGCTTCCAGGGGAGCTTCTGGTTTCGTCAGCCCCCGCCTTCCTTCAGGAAACTCTCTAGCATCCCCAGCCGCTCAGGAGTCCCCATGTCCCAGAACGGAGTCTCGTCTAGGTGCGCTGCGATCAATCCGGACAAGGCGGGGTAAACTTCCTCCTCCCAACTCCACGACCCATCTCTTCCGAGACTCTCTAGAACGGACTTCTCCACTATGCTAGTTCCCGCCTCGTACCCGTTTAGCCCGTCTGGGCTATCAAGACCCTTGTCATATCGAATTACACGGCCGTCCATATGTTCGAGATTGAACGATGAATGGCTGGTGTTCACGGTCATAGTCAGAGCGCAGCCCGAAGAACTGTGCGTTTGTAGGAGAGAAGAGTAGTCAATCCTATGCAAATCATCCCCCCACAGGAGGACGAACCTATCTTCGATGAGGTCTCTGGCGCCCCAAAGAGCCCCGCCGGTCCCCAGAGGAGTCTTCTCCTTGTGGAAGACGATATTTACTCCTTCATGTTCAAAGTCCTCGAATCGCTCTCCAAGATGACCAATCAATACCAGCGCACTAGTGCAACCCTGAGCAGCAACCCAGTCCAGAATATGAGATAGGATAGGCTGGCCCGCTACCTCGATTAGAGATTTGGGGACTCTCTCCGAAATGCTACCAAGCCTAGTCCCCAGTCCCCCTGCCAGCACCACTACCTGGGGCATCGCCTTACCTTCCATCTGGCATCTCCTCTCCGAATATTCTACTTGGCATGTACAACTTTACCAATACCGCGTTGATTATGGCAGCCATTGCAGATATCGCTGCAGCCCCAGTCATCCCCTCTACGAAGGCGGACTCCGCATTCACGATCAACTCGTGACCCATCTCATCTCCCAGAGCCAATAGCTCATTTCCAATACGAATAGCTGCTGGGAAGGACTCAGAGACCACCTCCGAATGGCCCTCCAATCCTACTGGGACCTCCATTTCTCTCTGATAAATCTCGTTTACCGCGCTTCCCACGATAGCTATGCCGAAGGCCCCACCAACTTCCCTACTAGCGTCATTCGTCGCACTACCAACTCCAGCCTTGTCATTAGGGATCGAATCCATCACTAGCGTAGTCGAAGGAGCCATGGTAAGGCCCATGCCGATTCCAATTAGGAAGAATATCACTGCAAGCACCGCATAGTCAGTCTCCCTCTCAACGGTCGTGAAAACGAGCATTGCAAATCCGATTAGTGAAAGCCCGAAGGATACCACGTTGTTGTTTCCAAACCTCTCGCAAAGCCTGTCGCTATTTGCAGCGCTTGGCATCAGGCCAAGAGGCAGCCATAGGAACCGCAATGCAGCATCAAATGCACTATGCCCCCTTACTAACTGAAAGTGCAGCATCTGAGTAAACATGAATGAGAACATCACGAAGAATGCGAGGCTTATTGCAACTAGGCCCATTGTGAAACCCCTGTCACTGAAGAAATCCATAGGCAGCATGGGGTGCGTGGTACTCTTCTCCCATCGAATGAAAATGAAAGTAAGGATGAGGCCGATAGAGCCGAGCCCCAGTACTCTGCTGCTAGTCCAACCCAGACTGGGCCCCTCGATTATAGCATACAGTATCAGTCCGAGCGCGCCCACAGAAAGAGACGCACCGATCGGGTCCATCGGGTTCTCCGCTTCGTCCTTCGAACTTGGAACTAGGAGAACGGCCAGTCCCATAGCAAGGGCTACAATCGGGGGGTTGATCCAGAAT
>LUSA01000098.1:2402-13617 GCA_001629235.1 Marine group II euryarchaeote REDSEA-S43_B8
GGTTGATCCAGAATACTGCCCTCCAGTCGAAATTCTCTACGGCCCAACCTCCGACCAGGAGTCCTATGGGGGCGCCAATACCAGCCATGCCTACCCACACCCCAACCGCCTTGCCTCTCTCTTCCGGCGGAAATACCACCACAATCACAGAAAGGGTGGCTGGCATGACCAGAGCAGCGCCCAACCCCATCATGGCCCTCGCACCGATTACCTGCTCGGAACTCGTCGCGTACTCGGCGGTTATTGCTGAAACCAGACCAACAATTGCAAGACCGGCTAGCAGCGCCTCCTTCCTACCGAAACGATCTCCAAGGGCCCCCATTACCAGCAACAGCCCACCGAATACAACCACGTAGGCATCCATTATCCATTGCAGCTCAGTGTTGTCAGCGCCCAGATCCTTTGACAGCTCTGGTAAGGCAACGTTCACGGTGACGTTGTTGAGGAGCGTGATTACGAGGCTCAGACTCATTATCCCAAGAATGATCCAACGTCTACGATGTATCGTCTCTGGGTCCACAACACGCGGAATCTGAAGGGACTAATAATCAGCAGGTTTCAAGATGACTACCTTTCGGGTTAGGGGCGATGAGGAGTACTGGAACCGCACTCGTTACTACCTTGATGCTTCTCCTATTGCCCCTCTCTGGGTGCCTCCAGGACGATTCCCCCATCGATGAGGTCGAGGAAGAAGTCCTACCAGCAGGGGTATTTGTGACGGGAGCGGATGGCTCTCCGGTGGATGAGCCCCCATTGCCACTAGTGTTCAACTTCAGCGATGTGGGTGAGGACGGGGCCGAACCAAGCATCGGCGTGACATCTAGTGGGTGCATATTCTTCATTGCATTCGAGAAAGTGATGCGTTCATGCGATCACGGCGCGTCTTGGGAGGACGTAACCGGACCGTTGTGCGCATTCCAGACAAACGACCCATATGGTTGGGTCGACCCAGTGACGGATCGAATTTTCAATGTCCAGATGCAGGGGCTCCAGACCTCATGGATCTGCTGGAGTGACGATGACGGTGAAACTTGGATTGGCAACCCCCACGACTCTGGGACAACCCCTCTCAACGACCACATAAAACTCGCTTCTGGCCCATGGACGAGCAGTGGGTACGGCATCGGAGGTCAGTTTTCTCAGACATTCTACGACCAGGCCGTCTACTACTGTTACAACAAACTTGCAGGGATATTCTGCTTCACCAGCTTCGATGGAGGAGCCACGTTTGAGGCAGGGGGACAACTGTTCGGTCTAGCGACGACTAACGGCGGATTACACGGTGCAATTACTTCTGCCCCCGATGGCACGGTATATGTCACTCCACGGGTGGAGACTCCTACGGTCATAGTTTCGAAGGACAATGGCCTTACTTGGTTCGATAGAACCATGGGCGAGGACGAAGGAACGCCATACCCGAGAAAGAACTCGGAGGTAGCCACTGACACCCAGTCGAACGCGTACCACATATGGACCGGCGCAGACGAAGGAGTCTATATGGCTACAAGCACGGATTCCGGCCAGTCCTGGACCCAGACGAGTGTCAGGATCAGTCCGAACGAGGTAATTTCTACGGCATTCCCCCAAGTCGACGCCGGTGACCCAGGCAGAATAGCGATTACATATCTGGGAAGCGAGAACGCCAGCGAGCTAAACCAGTCAAACATAGACGGGGAGCCCTGGGATGGGAACGCTCACTACGCCAATGCCAACGTCAGCTATTATCTGTACATTATCTGTACGTGACTTACAGCCTGAACGCCCTTGACCCTAATCCTGTGTTTCACACGGTCCGAGCCTCAGCAGATCCAGTTCAGATTGGCAGCATATGCCTGAATAGCGGTGACTGCAGGGATATCGGGGGCTCCAACAGGAACCTCCTAGATTTCAACGATCTCCACATAGACAGGGAAGGAAGAGTGTATATCGCGTTCGCTGACGGTTGCTTCGGGGAATGCGCGACCGGGAACAACTCGGGGCCTGAGGACTCCAGAAGTAGACGTGGGATACTTTGCTACCTAGGAAGTGGACCGAGCCTATTGGAGGGATTCGGCACGCTATCAGCATTCGAATCCCAGTGACCCTCTTAACCTCCTGCGAATAGCATCCGACATGTCACTCCCCAGAAGGGCCATGGAGCAGATGGGCTTCTCGGTCTGCTGCCTTATGTGCGACGCCCCTGATGTTGCAGGCTCGGAGAGATGCAAGGCCTGCATCAAGGGTCACACCAGAGCCAGAGACAGACTTACCTCTGGGAAGGCTAGGACCAAGGCGCAAAGACTAGCAAGAGAACTCGTAACGATGCTCTCCGATCCATTCAGCCATATCGATGATGAAATACACGGAGAATCGATGCAATACTACTCCGAAATCATCCGTGAGCACCAGCAGGACCCAGATAAGCCCACACAAAGGCGAGAAAGAAGCCAGCGACTATCCAGAAAGACCTCATTGATCAGGGAGGTGGCAAACGAGAACAGGTGGCTCGATAAACCGCCGGACGAGGACCAGATAGAGGAGATGCGGGAAATACTCAGGGATGGTGATGCGCGACCTCCCCTGACTTGGGACGAACTGATCACAGAGATTGAGGACATGCTGGATGACTGAACTGAATAGCATTGATAGCAGACAATGTGGACCAGCAATCGATGGCTGCGGAGAGAGACCCCAGATGGTGGAAGGTCGACGACGACCCTCTCGAGGCTCACCACAGGGCCACAAGTCACCAGGCGGCCAGAGATGATGGCAACTGGAGGCAACGCCGAATCCATGTGCAAGTAGGATCGGAGGGAAGGGGGTTTTCCAACCTCTTCGCAGACGCGAGAATGGGGGGAATTTCACTTCACAAAGGCTCGATATGGCACTTTTCAAGTACCGAGATACGGCATCTCGCCCTTGCTACGGGCGCTTTCACTATAGCTCTAGCACTGATGTTCGAAGGCGGCATGTTTGGGATATCCTCCAGATTCCCCCTATACTGTCTGTTTGCATTGGTTTCACTCGCACCTGCCTTCCTACTGCACGAGTTCGCGCACAAGTTCGTAGCAAGGTACTACGGATGTTGGGCTGAGTTCAGAGCGGATCCAGGTGGTCTTAGGTTCGGACTAATACTCGCTGCTGTTCTAGGAATAGTATTCATGGCTCCGGGCGCTGTTCTCGTAGCAGGAAACGCATCTAGGAGCCAATTTGGCAAAATCGCTGTAGCTGGCCCGGTTTCCAATATGGCCCTCTGGGTAATGGGTTACTTCAGTTGGCTAATCCTAGGGCCATTAGGGATTGCCCCTCTAGATTTGATTCTACATTACTGGCTTTGGGGCAACTCAATACTCTGCGCTTTCAACATGATTCCCTTCGGTCCCTTGGATGGGAGGAAGATCAAATCGTGGTCAGAGCCGATATTCTACCTGTGCGTCAGTATTGCTGTAACACTAGTATACATCACACTGGGATTAGAAATCATCTAGGTAAGTCCGTTCACAACTGGACTCTCATCGCAGTGGAAGAACGTCAATAGGGCCCACCATGTGATCATGTCGAGGCTGTTCACTACGTTCGCTACACCACTGTTCTCCTCCCCATAGTCCTTGCCAGTGGTATCCATCCACTGCTCCATCTCTTCCAGGGTATCGCATGTCTGGTGATAGCACCAGTAACCGTCTACAAGGCCGCCGAACCCGACGGTGACGGTCCCCAAGTTGTCTTGGAAGCTGGCGTGGTCGCTCCTGGCAGTAGTGTCTTCGTAGACGATGACTTCGGGCCTGTCCATGTCTAGCCAAACATCGGTTTTCCAGGTTTCCTCGGGGTAATTCGCACCCACAAGGGTCCCCATCTGCTCCTCCAGACCCAGCGCGTCGGAGCCAATCCAGTTCGACAGACCCACCATGCCCGGCTGGTCCAGACGATCGTGATTCGGGCCCGGCCCGATGTAGACCCGAAGCGGCCAGACCTCCGAGTCCTTGGGATAACCGTCCTCGTCGATCTGTGGGTCGGGATCTCCGTGGGGCGCCCCTCCGCCCCCAGGCCAGTTGACTCCCGCCATATCCAGGTTGATGTAGCTGGTAACAGTCACATCCGGGTTGTCCTCCTTGACGTAGTAGTCCGTCCAGTAGTCCGAACCCCGCTTGCCGCCCTCCTCCCCGGACCATAGGCAGAATACCATGGTGCGCCTGCTTTCGAACTCCGACAGAGCCCGTGCGGTTTCCAGCACCATTGACGTTCCCGCAGAGTTGTCATACGCCCCAACTCTCGTCCCGTAGGTCCTGATACCTGTTATGTGGGGGTCTAAGACTGCTAGATTGGCAGGAGGAGCGACGTCGAAGTGAGCTCCGAAGACCAACCACTCATCGATGTAAAGGCTACCCCACTTGTAAGCACAAACGTTGTACGCTTCAGGATTTTGAGCTCCAAGCATATCGGTGTACTCGTACCTGTGAGACATCACCTCAAGGCCGAATGAGGAAAATTCTGCAATCAGGTATTGGGCAGCATCCTCGTAGGCAGCGTTGCCCTGGCCTGCCCACCGGTCCCAGTACCCCTCCTTCCCGTCGAATGGATCGAGGGAGTTGGTCGGGTCGGTTATCCGGTAGAGCCGCTCGTAGACCTCTCTGCCATGGACTATTCCTGACGAGTGAAATCCACCATCATCCACCGAGGTGGTGCTATCTCGCACTGTCTGCACGGTCTTGACGAAGACAGGGCCCCCGCGATCTTCGCTACTGTTGAGAGTGTCCAATGAGCCATTGCCGTACACCCTAGCAACGGCGGAACCCCAATCACCGGAATCACCTCCGTTTTCCAACCAAGACCCCCACGACTGATTCTCCTCCCTTACCGGCCAATTGGTCCTCCCATGCTCCCCCACCAGCATAAACAGCATCGATACCCTCGGCGGCGACAGCAAATCCAGACTGAAGGAACCCCCCCTTTCGATATCGATAACGGTCGAGTTCTGAATGAACCCAGTGATGGGGTCCCTGACCAGGTATGGAACGTATACGGACATGTCGTGCCCGGATTCCAATGAGACGCTCTGGAAATGCCCGGATACCAACTCATCGGGACCGACATCCAGATCTTCTTCGGATAGGGAACCCCCTTCACCGCTCATACATCCGCTAAGCGGTGCGGAAACAATCACGAAGACCATCAGGGCTGCTCGCATGTTATCTCCACTAGGTGGCGGTCAGCCTTCTCTTGATCACTATTCCATTGTCGGTAACCTGTACAACCTCGACGGTGGGCTGAGGAGCGATGTATCCTATCGGCGAGGAGGCCATCTCTTCGAGGGCCTCAAGCGCCCTAGCTCTCTTCTTTCGCTTCCGTCTTGTCATCCTGCGCCTCACTCTCCAGAGCATGAATGCCAACAGCCCTATGATGTAGTACTGGACTTGGGAGATAACCCAAAACGGGGTCAGAAGAAGGGTGAAACCCACACTATCGTCTCCCATTCCCTGGCTTATCGTGTACGATATGACTTGTCGCTTTGAATCGTTGTTCGTTACAGAGGTGATCCTACCTTCCTCTGATGTCAGATTCTCTAGCTCCATGCCCAGAGGCATCGTTATCGTGTATGTGCCTGCAAAACTAAGGCCGAGAGAATCATCGCCTATGTTGGCCAGCTTCGAAGTGGGCAAATCAGCACTAGCGCCGTTGACCCTGACTCCCTCTGGGGAGGGGGCAACCATGCTAGATGAAAGGGCGCCGGTCAAACTACCCATCGCTGCAACCATAGGAGTGATGAAAGGGGCAGCTAGAGTGTTCATAGAGACGTCTTCGGTGGCAAGGCCGAACTCAGGGCTCTCCCCATTGCCCCTGAGAATTCCGATCAACTCAACCCAGGAGTTAGTGATGCCAGCAGTCATACTCACCTTCGGAATATCGATGCTGAGGATTATTCCCCTCTCGTCGCCGATGACGTCGTCATTGTCTGTGATCATCTCGTGAGGGAACTCTATATCGATGGTAAAGCCAGACATGTCGATATCCCCGATACCGTTCCCATCCTCCTCTGTCAACTCCCTGGCAGTGTCCTCGATCAGGGACTTTATGTCCCTCTCCAACTCATTTACGTACCACGGAAGGCCTGAGGTCTGGCTGGACGATATGGGCATGCTCTGCTCGCAGTACGACTTCCCATTGTCGCACAATGAGAACTCCACCTCGAGAGGGTCTCCTCTGGAACCTATGTCCAATAGCGCCCTGAGCAGGTCCGAGGGAAGAACGTCCAGGCTCATGCTGGTGGAATCGGTGTTCAGTGAATCGAACAACTCATCGGGGACCGCAATCCTGTGGATGACCATGTCAACGGATAGGGCGAATTCGACCGTCACGCCCTTGGTCAGAGGGAGGCTTGCGAACGACACCTTCCCTACGTCCATGTCCACATCCATGTAGGCACAACTCTTCGAGGTCGAGGGACACACTGTGTCCCCTCCCCCATCGAAGCAAGCGCTCTGAACGGTGTCCCTGCATATCGCGTGGTTCCAGAAGAAGGAGTCAGAACCGGTAAGGCCGATGACCCCGCTGTGATCCCCGGAAGCCCTGTAATTTAACACGATAGAGTCACCACCCTGTGGGGTAGATGCCCAGGAAGGCAGAACAATCTCCATCGTCAAATCAGCGCTGATTCCGTTAGGAAGCAAGCTTCCCACGAACGTCTCCATGGTCTCATCGCTTAGGACCGTTGAGAACTCCAGCCCTGAGTTGAGAAGCTTGCTAAGATCGTCCCCAGAAACCGAGTTCATGAAGCCAGAGTCTCCGAGGTTCCCGCCCAGCAGGTCGGCGAGACTGAATGGGAAAGTGTGACTTACCGACTTCATGTATACCGGGTAGGTGTCATCCATGGCTACGGATCCCTCCATACAGTAATTCACTCCCCTTTCGCACTGTGTGGAGGAATGGGTGTAGTTCAGACCGCCCTGATCCAGGGGAGCACTGGATACGTGGATCCATTGGAAATCACCCATCTTAACGCTCGACCCCCCGCCTGAGTCGGTTAGCGCCTGACCAATCCCTGAGATCGGGATGTTCTTGGAGAGATCGTCCAGGTCCAGCAGCCCAGTATGATATGCCATCCTAATCCCGTCGGAAGTGATTACTGGAATGGTCGCCTTGTCTCTAGGCATCAAATCTGGGACGCCCCAACTACTCAGGCTACTGGATTGTATCTGGTATATCCCTGCTATTACCTCCACGAAGGCATTGCTCTCATCGGAAAGATCGATCGAAACCCTGAGATCCAGGCTCCTGTCATCAGGAGAGACCTCCACTACGCTTGTAGTACTCTTGTCTCTCATCCCGATGGTCATGTCCAAGTCAGCGGGTTGGCTGCTGGGGGACAATCCATTGGGGTCGTCACGGTTGTCCACGATCCAAAGACCAGAAGAGTACGCCCCACCGTCTTCGGAAACCTCCTCGTTGACTCCCCATCCTGTCGCATCGGTAACTGTGGCATATGATGGTGGTTGGATGGAATAGGTCCCCTTGTGACCAGGCTCAACCCTGACGTCGAACTTCGTTGTGATTTCTGATCCCATCACGAGTAAACCCTCCAGGGCAGTATTCAGATTGGACGCAGATACTCCGTTTAGCCCATAAGTCGAGGAAATAGGTAGAGTAATGTTGACGTTAGTGGAAATGCAGATGGGGGGCTCGAAGGCATTGCCATCACTGTCAGAAGCAGGATCAATCGTACAATCCACCGCAGAAACCACTCCGGAGTCATCAGGTAGGAACACCCTATCCTCCCATGTGGTCACAGGAGATGTAGAGCCGCCCCAGTTAGCCAAGAAGCCGCTTATCGATCCATCAATCTCCCCTAGGAGGGACTCTTGTATGGTTGGCGACGTGACGTCGTTCGGGTCTGTATTCTCGTCGAAGGCGGACCTGAGTACATCTGCGGGCAGACCATCGTTTGCATTGATATTGTCACTACTAAGCGCCGCGATCATCGAACTGGATGTGAACAGCCCCATCCCTGACTTATCCCACTCCCTGATTGCCCACGAGGCTTGGAATTGAATCTCAGTAGGGCTTGTCATATTGAAGTGAAACATTCCCTCAACCCAACTAGTGATGTCTTGCGTCGCATCATGGGCATCGAACCTGCTGTCACAAACCCCGTCTAGTCCTGGGGAGGGCTGGCAGAGGGTCATCTCATCGAATGAGTCCTCTGAAACAGCCGCTGGAGCAACTGCCTGAACTAGGAAAATCACGGATAGTAGAAAGGCAGCCCTTCCCCAACCGTATTGGGTTGAATTCTTAGCGTGCCGCTCAGTCATTGCGCAATGACTCTACGAGTCATTGTTAATGGATTCGGTGAGGGGTATCAGAATAGACACCAAACTCTCTCTATTCTAGTTCTGCTTGTACCAAGCATCCGTGTCTTCCGACGACCCTACTCCAGGCCCATCAGGACCATCCGAGTTCTGCATGGATTCCGGGCTGACCCCGGTTCCGGAATGGTCGAGAATAATCTTGCCCTCCGCGTCTACCTTGTAGCTTGTCGGGACCTCCTCCTTCATCGTAAATGCCAGGATGAGTCCGAGAAGCATTATCAGGAGTCCGCAGCAAGCGCACGATCCTCCGCCTAGCGCTCCGAAGATACCTCCCACTACACTCTCAATTAACTCGATGATGACTCCCTCTGGAACTGCAATAAGATTGTCCTCTGAAACAAACTCGTAAGACCCGCCGCTTTCGAGGCCTCGCACGTCTCCCATGTGCAGCCAACCATCTGGGTCATCTGCATACCCCATTGGCAGTTTTCCGTCTTCAGTGCACCAATCTGCAGTGTACCAAACCTTCTGATCACTATCTCCTTCGATTACACTCACATTAAGGGTAAATTCGTCGCATCTAACTTCATCGCTAACGAAGATGTAGAGCACTCCATCTTGTGCATCGGTGTGGTCGTGGACTCCAGAGCTTCCGGACCAGACCGCCTCTTCTTCGACGGACCAATCTGTTGCTGAGCCAACACCTCTTGCACTCAGGCCCCCTAGTAAGATTCCCAAGACGAGCAACCCAACTCCGACTCCCAGAGTCAGTTTTGCTGCGACGTGCATGATTCACGGAGCCTGTAGTCGCTAACAAACTATCCGATGAAGACAGAGAGGCAGGTCAGACTAGCATCGACCTCCCTGAACTCTGTCATTTCGATCGATGTGATTGAGAAGCCCGCATCCATCAACAAGTGCCTTGCCTTTTTGTAACCCTCTGCCATGATTATCCGATCGCCATATGCGATGGTGTTGGCTGCGTAACCCTCCTCTTCGGGAATCCAGATGACCTCTTCAGCGAAGGAAAGATCGCTCTCCTTCAGATGACCCATCGCAGCAACCATGGTGCCTGACCTCGGACTCGAGCAGACCGTTGTCAGGTGCAATGTGCTCTTCGGTACATCGAACAACTGCACATCAATACCCGCCCCCTTGGCATGCTCAGCCAGAAAATCGGCACCCTGCTTGTTGGTTCTGGTAGAAATACCTACCAGAAATCGATCGTCGTAGAAGACGACGTCTCCGCCGTCAAGAGTCGCCCCATCAGGCATCCTGATTACTTCAAAATCATCTGCAAGATGTTCTGCCACCGACTCCTTCTCCCCGTCTCTGCTAGGATGGCCGAGGTTCGGAATCACGGCCACGTCATCCAGAATCACTGCCGCATCCTCTACGAAGCAGCAGTCTGGGAAACCTTCCAACGTAGGGAGGGTGATGACCTCGGTGCCGTGTGCCCTAAGTGCTGCGAAATAAACCTCTTGTGCGCGTCTGGCAGCCTCGTAGTCTGGTACTCTAGTACCCAGGTAGCTGGACACAGCCTCCGCGTAACTTGGAGAGACTTCTCTGGTCAGAGCCCGCCCTCTTGTTCTGTCAAACGTTCCTGGCACGAACCCCCCCCTGCATAGCCATTGATAACGATTAGGAGAACGGAACCAGTTTTCCTGATTCCGGAAGTCTCTGACCCATCCATTATGGACGGAGACGGGAGTGGGTTGACTGTCGCAGGTGTCGTTATGGAGGAACTGAGAAATCTCCTAGAAGCGAGGAACCGGCACATCAGCAAAGCCCTCTCAATTGCACATGGGAAGCCCCTGCACATAGTGAGGGGAGAGATGCAGTACCTGCACGCCTCGGACGGTACCAAGTACCTGGATCTCGTGAACAACGTCTCCCATGTAGGTCACTGTAACCCCCATGTTGTTGAAGCCGGACAGAGACAGATGGCCATCCTGAACACAAACAGCAGGTACGTGTACGAGGAGCTAACCGAGTATCTGGGCCGACTATCCTCCACCCTGCCCGAGTCCTTGGCTGTGGGATTCTTGGTAAACTCAGGTTCTGAAGCAAATGAACTCGCGGTCAGGCTGGCTCGATCATTCACAGGAAATCACGACATGGCCGTGATTGAGGGTGCTTACCACGGTCACACGGGAATGCTGATCGACCTGAGTCCATACAAGTTTCGAGGGCCTGGGGGCAGAGGCTCGCCAGAGGCATGGGTGCATGTGCTGCCCATCCCCGACACATACCGCCGTCCCACTATTGACTACTCAGCAGAGGCAAGGGAGGGAATGAAGCACGCGGGCCCATTGGCAGGTCTTCTGATAGAGTCCATGCTATCCTGTGCGGGGCAGGTACCCCTGCCGCCCGGCTACTTCTCAGAGGCCGCCTCGGCAGTCAGGAACCAAGGGGGGCTGCTGATTGCAGACGAGGTACAGGTAGGGTTCGGTAGAGTGGGGATGCACATGTGGGCCTTCGAGGAGAGCGGAGTAACCCCAGACATCGTGGTGATGGGGAAGCCGATAGGGAACGGGCACCCCATGGCAGCGGTCTTCACGACCTCGGAAATCGCCTCTTCGTTCGGGGACATGGAGTTCTTCAGCACGTTCGGCGGGAACCCAGTCTCCTGTGCTATTGGAATGGCAGTGATGGACGTCATTGAGAAAGAGGACCTGATGAATCGAGCCCATGTCTTAGGAGAACGCTTCAAGATCGGTCTGAATTCTCTGATGCAGGAGCACGAGTTGATTGGGGACGTCCGTGGACGGGGACTCTTCCTCGGAGTCGAGATTGTGAAGGACAGGAGTACCCTCGAACCTGCGGCTATGGAGGCTTCAGAAATAGTGGGTGCGATGAGGGATCAGGGGGTGCTTCTGAGTACGGACGGACCCCTTCACAATGTAATCAAGATAAAGCCACCAATGGTCCTAAAC
>LUSA01000099.1:0-9728 GCA_001629235.1 Marine group II euryarchaeote REDSEA-S43_B8
CTATGACACCATGCAGATGATTGATGGATATGCTGATGTGGCCGCGATCAGGCATCCAAGACAAGGTGCAGCCCAATACAGCGCAGATGCAGTGGAAATTCCTATTCTGAATGCTGGTGATGGTGCTGGAAATCACCCCACTCAGACTATGCTTGATCTCTTCACTATCAGACAGGCACATGGTACTCTAGAAGGACTTAATGTGGTCCTTGTCGGAGATTTGAGATATGGTAGAACGGTTCACAGCCTTTCCCATGCATTAGTTAGGTTCGGAGCCAAACTTACTCTGGTATCACCATCAACGCTGAAAATGCCAGTCGAGATAGTTTCGGATCTCAGAGAACATGGTTCAGAAATCATGGAGACAGAGTCATTGGAGGACCAAATCGCAGGAGCGGATGTAATCTACGTAACTAGGATCCAAAAGGAGAGGTTCCCTGATGAGGACGAGTACGCCAAGGTAGCTGGGATATACAAAATCGAGGCATCGGACCTTTCCGGTGCCATGAAGGGGATGATTATCATGCACCCTCTACCAAGGGTGGACGAGATAGACCCAGGCGTAGACTCCACCGAGTTCGCTAGATACTTCGAGCAGGCTTTCAATGGCGTCCCCACTAGGATGGCCCTGCTATGCAGGAGTCTAGGAATAGATGTGCCCAAGAAGGTGAATTGATGAGTGAGATGAGGAGAGTAACCGCAATTCGAAACGGCACAGTAGTGGATCACATCCCCTCTGGAAACGCAATGCAGGTAATCAGGATTCTGAGGATAGATACTGACAGGGCTACTCCGGTTTCACTAGTGATGAATGTCCCCAGTGATAAGTTGGGAAGGAAGGACGTCCTAAAAATCGAGGACAGGGAGCTAGACCAAGAGGACTTGGACAGGCTTGCTCTGATAGCACCTGCTGCCAGTATAGCGATAATCAGAAATCATGCTGTTGCTGAGAAGATGAAGGTAGAGCTGGCTGATGATCTAGTAAATATTGCAAAGTGCTCCTTTTGGAACTGTATCACGAAGAACGACCGAGAACCATTGCCACAAAGGATGCGCGTGACATCGAGGGACCCGTTGCAAGTCAGGTGCTATTACTGTGGACGCGGGCAAGAAATCGATGAGTTGATAGAAAATATCCTCTAAGTAAATCTGTATCAGGAGGCCTCAGATAGCCAGTTCCTCATCGTGCATGACTGGCAGACCTCTCGACTGGTAATCTCACCACATTCCTTGCAATTTTTTACATCCTGAGTAAGGTCTGGATTTGCCATCAAATGCATCTCTCTTATTCTATCAAGTGAGTGGAGAAGGCCGTGTCTTGCTCCAGGAGTCAGTGACTCAAGACTAGCAACAACTGACCTACTCTGCTGACGCATAGCGCCAGGGGCATGAGGACATTCTCCATGGTGTATGGGGAGCCCCGCAAACAAGGCATGAGCGTGGATTTCTTGCTCAGGTATCCATCGAAGGGGGACAATCCTAGGAATCAATCCATCAATCTTGGTATGGGTATGTGGAGCCAGCCTGACTGACCTTTCAATCTCACCCTTTTGGAGGTTCATAAGAATGGACTGAGCCATATCATCTAGATTGTGACCTAATGCCATGACGTCGGCATCCACTCTCTCAGCCAGTGCATTCAATCCCTGCCTACGGAAGACCCCGCAGTATGAACATGGCATGAGTCCCTTTGCCTCAACGTGACTCTCTCCCATTGCAGGCATGAGTTTGACCACCTCGTCCATTCTTCCATACCCCATCTCCTCGTAGCTAAGAGTCTCGAATCTAAGGGAAAGTGAGTCGGCCAGTTCTCTCGCGAATTCCATCGATGGAGCGCGATATCCATCGATTCCTTCGTCAACGCAACCCGCCACCAATTCCACATCCCTTCGTCCTCCGATTATATCAGCCATCATCGATAGTAGGACTGCTGAGTCCTTTCCGCCTGAAACAGCTATCAGGATGATGAAGGGTGATCCATCTTCCTTGGTAGCGTTCTTTGGGAGACTTAGCTGTGCCCTCAGTTCCCTTGAGGTTCTCTTTCGAATTGAGGAAGAAAGGTGCCTCCCGCATAGATGTTGACCACTGTACTCCTGGAAGACAATAGCATCGGAGCGACATCTGCTGCAAGTCTGAACCTCGATGGCTCCTGTCATGTAGCTTCGTCGGGCAGCATAGGCTTCAAACCATCCTCCGGTGATTTGATTCGTTGAATATCCACCGGAAGGACATGGGCGGTTCTGAAATCCTACCGGATAGGAGCGAGATTGGAGACAAGAGTTTCTCCCCCACGATTGACAGGTTTTCGCTGTTTGTTCTGTCAGTTTTGGGAATACTCGCCTTTCCAGAAATAGAAGAGGCTCTAGAGCCGAGTATGGGTGCTATCTCTAGCTTGGCGACTGTTTGTGGCCTGGTTACAGTGATTCCTATAATCGCGACGTCTATCGGAAAGATGTACGTTAGAATCAGGGCCTAGTTAGAGCGCAGCCTCGAAATTCCCGATTCCACGTAGCCAGAAACAATCTGCCACGGGACCACGAATCTTAGTCCGGCGACTGCTATGATGAAGAGGCCTGCAGAGATTACTTTGCCGTATGTCATCTGAAGTTCAAGCGATTCCTTTACCTGACCAGTCCACTGTGTACCCTCCAGTACTCCAACGATAGATATCATCAGGTCATCGAATGCCAAAGCGAGAGCCGTGGTAACTCCTACCAAGGATACGACCACTAGGAGTTGTATTAGATGGGAGTTGACCACGTTATTGAACTGCCTGATGTACTCTGGATCTCTCTTGGACTCCTCAGGGAGAGAGGCTGCGTATTCCATGTGAGATATGGCAGCAGACCCGGACTCCAAGAAGAGAAGCACCAGTATGGCCACCCCAAGTAGGGAGCTTGCAAGCGGGGAAACTAGGCCACCGAACATAGAGCCCTCACCTATCTGGGTTGGAAGCGCACGTAGTCCTACGTCAACCTCAGAGACTATGGGTTCGAAGGTAAGGACAGCATGGAATGCGATTACGATGATGTAGTATCCTACGACCCAGGTAATCGATCTCTTCGAAAGACCCCATATCCCGATTAGTCCTACCAAGACTGGTGCGAATACAATTCCTAGGAACACGAGTTCTCCCATTAGTCCTAATGGATGGAACAGTTCCCCTATGTGATTCATTGATTCGTTGCTGTTCCAGGGGAAGTGGAAGCCATTGGAGAATGTCGCGAAAATCCAGGAGAATAGGAATGGGAGGATTACCCAGGCGCCCAGCAATGCCGCAGCCACCTGCTTGATTCTGTTCTGCAGCTCCTGTGAGGATGACCAGAATCTTTCTATCGCGAAAGTTGCGAATAGGCACAAGACCAAGGGACCTATCATGGACATTGTGCCTGTCTGCCCCACACCTAGGAGGAAATCCGGTATCAGGAGTCCATTGGCGTTTTCCATCCACATTAGACCTCTAGTGTGCTCGTATGAGGGGCACCACGTATCCGCGTTATTGTTCAGAATGAAATCATCGCTACAAGGGCCATAGATATCGCTCATCCTCTTCAGCAAGAGCAAAAGCGAAACTGTTGCGGTTATCTGTAGGACTAGGATCTGCCATTTCTTTCTCAGTACAGGAATATGCAGGGTCTCAGTTATCTCCTCCTTCTTCTCAGATAATTCCAATTTCTCACCCCCTCGACTGTACCAGAGCCTGCGATAGCTCGACATCGGGCATCCAATCTACGACTTTGGCCCCGTATCCCGATACGGCAGTCAATCGATTCTGTCTCTCCAGCTTGAGGACCTCGTAGGCCATTCGGGGGATGCGACTGACTAGTCTCTCTAGATCAACGCTGCTGGGTGACAGGATAATGACCTCGTGTCCGTTTCCAGATAGATTCCTGATTGCAGGAAGAGTGGTACCATCGCCCTCTAGACTGCTGATTATGAAGACGGGGGAGCCGCGACTGATTCTCGGAGAAAGTGCATTTGTTACCGCCTGGAGAGGCATCGATCCGGATGGGGAAACAGAAGCCAGGCGACTTAGGACCTTGTACTGCTGCTTGTCGCCAGTATCAGGCGGTAGGAAGTCCATCCTACTTCCATAGGTCACCATCGCAACGGAGTCCTTCCTCTTCAGGAAGTGGCTAGCTAGAGATGCCGCTGCAGATGCGCCCATCTCGAGGGGGTTCTTCAGGACGGTCCCGATTCTACTGACCTCTCTTGTGTCGAGAATTACGAAGACATCAGTAACTGCATCCCTAGTCTTCTGATTTACCATCATTTCACCGGTTCTTGCGAACGCCTTCCAATTTATTGATCGTATCGGATCGGTGGAGAGGTACTCCCTAAGCGAGTAGAACTCCATCCCGGGCCCAGGAGTCCTGAGTGTGGTGGCTCCCGTGTACATCTTCGGGACGTCTGCTCTCAGCATTGCGTCCTCCACGTCCCTGACCTGTGGGAAGACTGTGATGTCGCAAAGATCCTCTATCTTCGACTCGTTCACGAACAAACCGAAGGCATTGCGGTGCCTTACAGAGATAGGTCCTATCGAGAAATGCCCCCTGAGTGGGCACCTCAGCATGTAATCTAGTTTGGTTGACTGCCCTGGACCTAGGTTTATCCTAATCTGGTTGATACCGCGTCTTATCTTCATCTCATGGGGCACGTTGTCGAAGATTTCCAGTAGCTGTGTTCTCCTGTAGGACTTGTTCGTGATTGTTAGCGAAACCTCAATCAGGTCTCCCTTGTATACATTCGAATGAGGTACGAATCGTGTTATCTCTAGTTCAGACTGACCTACTATCCACCCATTTAGAGATATGAAAGCGATGAAGGTTAGACCGATTATCATCATCTGGAAATTGGAAATCATCATTCCAACCAAGATTAGGCTTACACCTCCTGCTAGCATGATTGCTGCTTTCCTAGTCCACAACTTTCGTCACACCCCCGGATTCTCCCCATTGTTTTATTCTCCTAACAATACCAACCAGTTCATCTGGCCTGTAGTTCCTCTCCTCGAAAAGGAAGCGAACAAGAACGGGGTCACGGATCATTCCCTGAAGTTCAGAGGCCGGCATTGCATCAAACTCCTCCATTGTTAGGGCATTTAGATTCCTTACCCTAGTGAGTAGAACTTGTCTGATTTTCTCTGGCCTCTGGTAGTACTTGTATCTCTCAGCATCTCCGAATCCATAGTAAACAACTCTGAAGACGTGTCTCCAGTCCTCTGGGTCCTCTTTCCTAATTAGAACAGCCTCTAGGAGAATGAACAGGAATAGGAATAGTATCAGCATGGCCATCCAATCATTAGTGAAGTAGATCAGAAGGTAGTAGACTAAGTTGTACGTGTCACCGAATATTGTGGGCTGTTGGTGCCTGCTCTCGTCGAAGATAACTAATGCGTGTTCTCCCGGAGAAGTTGCATTATCGTTCAGTATCAGAGCCTCTGCCACTACATCAAGAATCCATTTCCTATTGTCGTTTTCTGGCACCATACCGGAGTATATCGAAGCGAATTCGGGATCATATAATGAGTTAATCAGAACTGATCCGTCAGATATGAAATGGACTCTGCCGGTCTCTGAACCTCGACAAAGAATAGCCTCGCAATATCTGACATAGACTGGGAACGGGCCCTGCTCGTCCCCTGCAAGACCAAACGCAGCAAAGGAGCCAACGGAGTAGTTGCCGTCTCCATTATTGTCTATCCACGAGTCCTGAGTGGTTTTTGAGATGACATAGCGTCTCTCTGCAGGATTGTATGAGGTAGTCTTCTCGAATGCCGATGGTGTGTTGGTGAGTATGCTGTAATCCTGTGACCAATCCCATCTGGGTTGATTTGTTGCTGGATCTGTGCCTTGGAATCGATGCGCACAGAGACCGGAGTCCTGGATAGTTACGAATGGTGCTCCGATTTCTGGGTCACTGGGATCCTCATCAAGAACGTCCACAACCCCATCTCCATCGATATCTCTGATACATGGATTAACCGTGGTCTGAGTTCCCTGTGACGAAGTGAAGTTGAATGCTGAGGTGGTATTTACCCATACGAAATCAGATCCAAGGTCATTGTCGTAGCTATAGTCCGCATACAAGCGATGGTTAGTGAATTGGAGACCGAACTCCGAGGCAAGGTTACTCGAATATCCAAAGTCGTCCATGAGAATCAGCGTACCACCCCTTGAGACAAATTCTCTGATTGCAACAATCTCGGAAGAAGTGTATCCATCTCCCTCGGAAAATTGTATCAGATCATCTTCACCAGTGAAGCGTGGGAGAGAAATTGTATCCCTCTCCACACCGGATATCACGAAGATTGTCTGCTCGGGATGGTCAATGTCACTCAAAAGCAGTGGACTGGATACCAGTGCTGTTGTCTCCACTCCCTTATTGTTCAGTTCCTCACGAAATGAGCCAAGATCGTTCCACTCGTCTCCATATGCGGACTGTTGAGTCTGCCCAGGGACAACATAAGTGATTGCGATTGATAGAATTAGAAGCAGGAGTACTGCCCAGAAGGAGGCTTGCAAGGCTATCCTCTTATTCCTTCGGGTATTGAGAAAACCACCTATCTTTCTCCAATCCACCGTCCGGCCACCTCAACTATGATTGTTGAGCCTGAAGAACGTTTTATGACCGTTATGTGACCATGAACAATGCTGCATCGACTTATCTGGAGAGTTCCACGACGTTACCGACGCTAGCTACTTCCTCGACAGGGATTGTGAGGAGACCGTCGGTTGTTGGCCACGGTAGCTCGGAAGGATCGATTCCCCGCTCAGTCACGACTAGGATTGCAACAATGTTTCCAGTATCGACATCTACTGTGAAGTCTGCTAGGTGACCAAGAAGATCACCTGCAGCATCTACGACTTGCCTAGTCATTATTTCTTGGGTGAATGTGGTCTTCATTATATTCCTCAAATTAATTCGATTCCGGAGATTGTGCCGGAGGAGCGCTTCACCGACTCAAGACCGCTGGTTAGTGTCTCTTCCAACTTTGAGTAGTATTGCATCATCTCATCGTTTACCGTCGGCCTAACTCTTTCCACAGCGGTTTCGAAGTGCTTCCTAGTTACTGTCTTCTTCTCATCCCTCATTGCAATTAGGGCTGCTTCTCTACAGACTGCCTCTATATCGGCACCCGTGTAATTCTCCATACTAGTAGCCAGATCGTCAATCTTGAACTTCCCGAGGGGCATGTCCTTTGTGTGAATCTTCAGAATTGCGGACCTAGAGTCTCTGTCAGGTGGGGGGATATGTAGAACTCGTTCGAATCGCCCACTTCGCATTAGTGCTGGATCGATCATTTCAGGTCTGTTGGTTGCCGCGACTACGATTACTCCTTCCATTCCTTCCACTCCATCAAGACTGCTCAGAAGTTGGTTCACTACTCTGTTCATGACATCTGAACCCTCTCCGGAATGGCTCCTCCTCATTCCAGCAATGCTCTCGAACTCATCAAGGAAGACAATCGAAGGACTGGATTGCTTCGCTTTCTTGAACACCTCTCTGACTGCTTTCTCAGATTCTCCAACCCACTTAGAAATTAGTTCTGGTCCTTTGATGGAAATGAAATTGGCCTTGGCCTCGTTAGCGATTGCCTTTGCAATGAGGGTCTTGCCTGTGCCCGGTGCGCCGAACAGCATTATCCCTCTAGGTGGAGTTATTCCGAAATGTTCGAATTTCTCGGGCATATTCAATGGCCATTCTACGCTCTCCTTCAGTCGTTCCTTGACGTCTTGGAGTCCGCCTACCTCTTCCCAGGTAACTTCTGGCACCTGTACGTATATCTCCCTAAGAGCGCTTGGCTCGATCTCTCTTACTGCCTCTTGGAAGTCAGACATCCTGACTTCCATCTTCTCGATCACCTCAGGAGCAATCTCTTCCTCGTCCAGATCTATTTCTGGGAGATAGCGTCGAAGAGCCTTCATTGCTGCTTCCCTCACCAAGGCTGAGATATCGGCTCCGACGAATCCATGAGTGTGGTCTAGTAGCCACTCCAAATTGTAGTCATCACTGATTGGCATATCCCTAGTGTGAATCTCCAGTATCTCTCCCCTGCCTGCCTTGTCTGGGACGCCGATCTCCAATTCTCTATCGAATCTTCCAGGCCTCCTGAGAGCCTGGTCAATTGCATCCCTTCTGTTTGTGGCCCCTATTACCACGACATTGTCCCTACCACCCATTCCATCCAGAAGGGTAAGTAGTTGTGCGACTACACGCCTCTCTACTTCTCCAGTGACATCCTCCCTCTTTGGAGCGATGCTATCGAGTTCGTCAATGAATATGATTGCTGGAGCGTTGGCTGCGGCCTCGTCAAAAATCTCACGGAGTTGCTTCTCACTCTCGCCGTAGTACTTCGAGATAATTTCGGGACCATTTATCGATGTGAAGTGGGCCTTTGTCTCTGACGCTACGGCCTTGGCAATCAGTGTCTTTCCAGTTCCTGGAGGGCCATGCAAAAGAACCCCCCGCGGGGGGTCGATCCCAAGTCTTCGGAATAGAATCGGATGCTTGAGAGGGAGCTCTATCATCTCCCTAACCTTTTGGAGTTGGTTTCCAATTCCTCCGATATCCTCGTAGGAGATGGTCTGAACCATATTCTCCTCTTCTTGGTCAATGCCATCCTCCTTGATAACTATCTCAGTATCCGGAAGTACCTGCACTATCCCCTTGGGACTAGTCTGTACTATAGCAAAAGGCAATGCTTCGGCGAAGAGTGTCATCCCTGGAATGAATATTCTATCTCCTGCAACAACTGGCCTCTTGTTCAGGCCACGTCTTGCGAATCCCTGTTGCTTCGCCATTACTGGGCTCAGAACCAATTTGGTGCAAGGCTCGACCTCGACTTTGCGGATCTCTGCTCTGTCTCCAAGACTTACTCCGGAGTTTTTCCTAATTATCCCGTCAATTCGAATAACTCCAAGATTAGCATCTTCTGGTCTGCATCTCCAAACAATAGCCGCAGTCTTCCTCTCACCTTCGATCTCTACGATGTCTCCGGGTTTTAGGTTCAGGTCATTGTCGAACGGAACTCTCGCTCGTCCGTGACCTACGTCACTTGGTATCGCCTTCGCCACTCTCAAAGTTAGTGATTCGTTAGAGTCTGATGACATTTCTTACTCCCTGCCGCCACTCCTCGTGCATAGGGGGTTGTTAAACCCTGCAATCTAGGATTCTCCATAGTGTAAAATGGTTATCGGAACAAGGCATAGCGATACGCATAATTAATTTCAGAAGTGGTATCCGCCACATACATGGCACACGTACTTGAGACAGGGTTCGAGATTTTAAACAGAGAAAACCCCAACGGCAGCCCTACAGTAATGGGTTACAACATAATCAATGGAGAGTTGCGTCCAGCAAGCGATGGCGAGACGTTCGAAAGCAGGAACCCAGCATGGTTGGATGACTGCTTGGGAGTGTTTCCCCTATCTACGAAAGATGACGTACACGACGCACTGATTTCAGCTAGGGAGGCTTTCTCTCAGTGGTCACAAACCCCTGCTCCAACTAGGGGCCAGATTATTGGAAACATGGGAAGACTGCTGATGGAGCACAAAGACGATATTGTCAGAGTGGAATCTAGGGAAATTGGAAAGACTCTGAAAGAGAGTGCTGGCGAGGTTCAGGAAGCAATCGACACATGCCTATTTTTCCAATCGGAGGGAAGGAGATTGTATGGTCAGACGGTTAACTCAGAGTTGCCTGACAAGGAGCTGTTCACCTAC
>LUSA01000099.1:9738-13563 GCA_001629235.1 Marine group II euryarchaeote REDSEA-S43_B8
ACCTATCGGAGGCCACTTGGCGTGTGTGGAATCATAAATGCAAGTAATTTCCCTTCTGCAGTGCCCTTCTGGAAGATGATTCCTGCAATAATGTGTGGAAACACGTGCGTTTGGAAAAGTCCCCAGGACTCTCCCCTGCTATCATTCATGCTCACTAGAATAATGCACGAGGCAGGGCTCCCCAACGGCGTGGTCAATTTGATTCATGGCAAAGGTAGTGGAGCGGGGCAGTTCCTTGTTGATTCGGTTGACGAGGGACTAGTGAATAAGATCAGTTTCACTGGTTCAACACCTGTTGGAAAGATGATCGGAGAGGTCTGTGGAAGGAACCTAGTCTCATGTTCACTGGAGTTGGGGGGCAAGAATCCCCTAGTTGTGATGCCATCAGCGAACATCGAAAATGCGGTTGAAGGTGCGTATTGGGCTGCTTTCGGAACAGCTGGTCAACGTTGCACTAGCTTGGGGAATCTGATACTTCACAAGGACATATACGAAGAGTTCATGGATAAATTCATGGCAAAGGTGAAGGAAACTAAAATCGGAGATTCACTAAGAAATGATGATGTATTGTACGGTTCTATGCTATCGGAAAAGTATGCCAGCGATTTCCTAAGGGACCTAGGGATGTGTGAAACCGACGGGGCTACCAAACTATGGGGTGAAGGCAGAATTACGAATGAGAATAAGCCTGAGAATTTCCAAGGTGACGCTTCGGAGGGTGCGTACATGTGGCCGCATGTTTACGCAGACGTAACTGAAGAAATGCAATGCTTCCAGCAGGAGATTTTCGGACCTGTTGTGACTGTAGTTAGAGCTGAGGATTTCGAAAATGCTCTCCATCTGGCCAATGCATCTCCATTTGGATTATCCAGTGCTTGCTACACTAACGATAGACTTGAGGCATACCGTTTCAAGACTGGAATAAAGGCTGGAATGACCGGCATAAACAACTCCACTACAGGGGCTGAGGCACATCTACCATTTGGTGGAGTTAAGGACAGTGGAAATGGAACTAGAGAGTCAGGAATATGGGTGATAGAAGCTTACTCATACTGGCATGCGGTGAACGACGAGCTATCTGGAAAACTCCAGCTCGCTCAAATGGACGTGGATGAGATACATGTCAAAGAGGCAGAAGCAGACTATGCTTCATTGGCCTAGAGCATAGGTTCCCCACATTCAGGACACTTGACCCCGGGAAGCCATGCCCCTGGCATGTAGTTGCAATTAGGACAAATCGAAGTTACTATGTCATCCCCAACCATAACCTGTGCAATACCAGGTATACCCTTAACATTGTGCTGTTCTTAGAATACAATTGCTTATTGCACATCGCTGTGCCCTGATGCTCAGGGGTAGCGGACCATGGAAGGAAGTGTGAAGCTCCCGATGAAGAAGGGGTTCGGTAAGACCGACAGGAGTGACGACTGGTGGAAGGGCCCCACTGCAATGGCCGCCTACCTGGGATTCATGATTATCTATGCTACATGGCGTGGTTTCATGGAGTCAGATTTCCTGTTCTTCAGTGAGTTTGGAGCGTCTTCATGCGAGAATTGGGAGACAGCAAATTCGTTCAAGGACGTAGCCGCATGTCAAACAATGTCGATCGAGCAAGGAAGCCATGTGCTATCCCCCCTATACAGTCCGCTGATTTTCCCCCAGTCCTCATGGATTCCTAAGGGACTGTGGTGGATGAGTCCTGCAATGTTCATACTAGTCTTCCCCGCAGGTTTCAGAGCGACGTGCTATTACTACCGAAAGGCCTACTATCGCGCATTCTTCCAACAACCAACAGGTTGCGCGGTTTCGAAGCCCTGGAACGAATATAGTGGAGAGAAGGGAGTACTTGTAGTCCAGAACCTGCATAGGATCTTCATGTACATCGCTGTCATCTACTTGCCAATTCTGATGTACGACTTCTGGCTTTCTGTGAATTTCCATGATGAAACAGGAGATGCCTTTGGGTTGTCTGTTGGTTCCCTAATACTTCTGTTGAATGTTGTACTGCTATCAGGGTACACTTTCGGGTGCCATGCATTTAGGCATGTGGTCGGAGGTGGCTCTAACGAATGGACCGGTTCGGCAATTAACAGATTGAAATACAGAATGTGGAAGTTCTCTACGAAACTGAACGAGAGGCACAAAGATTGGGCTCTGTTCAGCCTATTCTGGGTGATGTTTGCTGACTTCTACATATGGGTCTGCCAAGACTTCGGGCTTACCGACTACGTGCTATTAGGAGGGTTATGATGGAGGAGGAAGTGACTCAACACGAGTTTGATGTAATCATAATCGGAGCCGGGGGCGCTGGCCTCAGAGCAGCCATTGAGGCCAGCAGAAGTGGTGTCAAAGTTGCGATGATTTGCAAATCGATGCTTGGAAAGGCTCACACAGTGATGGCCGAGGGAGGCGCAGCCGCCGCTCTGGCTAACAAAGATCCCCGAGACTCCTGGCAGACTCACTTCAGAGACACCATGAAGGGTGGCAAATATCTTGGAGACTGGAGGATGGCACAGATTCACGCTCAACAGGCTCCAGACAGAATCAGAGAGTTGGAACAATGGGGGGCAGTTTTTGATAGGACTCCGAAGGGATTGACTAGTCAGAGGAACTTTGGCGGACACACATACCCTAGATTGGCCCACATAGGAGATGCAACTGGGCTTGAGCTAATCAGAACGCTTCAACAGAAGGGAATTCATGAGGGGATTCAGGTATTCATGGAATACACTGTGAGAAGGCTCTTCAAGAAGGAAGGACGAGTTTCCGGATGCTTCGCATACGATAGGAACGATGGTTCTCTTCATCTCTTCAAGGGCAAGGCCATCGTACTCGCTACAGGAGGAATCACGCGATGTTGGGAAGTTTGCTCGGGATCTTGGGAATACTCAGGAGAGGGCCATGCACTGGCTTATTGGGCGGGCGCAGAGATGGGAGATATGGAATTTGTACAGTTTCACCCAACTGGAATGATCTGGCCGCCTTCGGTAAAGGGAATCCTCGTCACCGAGGGTGTTCGTGGAGAGGGTGGGATGCTGAAGAACAGTAAGGGAGAGCGTTTCATGTTCGACTACGTTCCCGAGATGTACGAAGAAGAATTTGCCGATACGATCGAGGAGGCTGAAGCTTGGGTTCAGGAGGTTGTTGGAGGTGAACTAGCAACTAAGAGGAGGCCGCCTGAGCTTCTAACAAGAGACGTTGTAGCTAAGGCAATAAATAGCGAAAAGGCTGCTGGTAGAGCATCTGAACATGGAGGTGCTTATCTCGACATTTCATGGAGAGACGAGGAGGAAGTGAAGAAGAAGCTCCCAGGGATGTACCACCAGTTCAAGGAGCTAGCCGCTGTAGACATTACAAAGCAGCCGATGGAGGTAGGTCCCACCGCTCACTACGTCATGGGAGGGGTCAAGGTTGATCCATTCAGCCAAGAGACCTCGGTGGGAGGACTATTTGCTGCTGGAGAGGTGGCTACCGGATTGCATGGTGCAAATCGTCTTGGAGGAAACTCCCTATCAGACTTGATTGTGTTCGGAAAAATCGCTGGGGAGCATGCTGCGAGATATTCTAAGGATCAGACAGACTTCCTAGAAATAGACACGGAAGAAATAGGGGAAGTCGTAGAAGAGAACCTTGAGCCTCTGAGCAGGGAAGGCGGGGAGAATCCTGCCAAGGTTGTTAGCGAACTAAGAGAAATGATGCAAAACAAAGCAGGAATAATCAGAACAGGGAATCTTCTAGAAGAGGCTCTAGTCGAACTTGAGGAATTTAGAACCAGGGCTGCCTCGACTTCTCCCGGAGGTGGAAGGATGTACAACCCGGGATGGC